>JBCDKV010000065.1:0-12340 GCA_038746215.1 Bacteroidota bacterium
AGAAAAATAAGTTGAAATTTGTGTTTCCGTCCAAAGAGAATTACTGAGCATACTTGTTGCGCGAATTCCTTACATTGACTCAGGCTATTTTCAAGTAAAATGTTATCAAAACTGAGAATTCGTACAGCCCTGATTTTCATTCCATTTTCAAAAGTTAAAGAATGTAAATTTATTTCTCTAGCGTTACTTAAAAACGAAGCTTTTGATTTAGTTTCCTAGAGATGATGTCAAGCAACCAGATAAGCTTTTCACACTTTTCAACAAAAAAAGGATCAGCCTAGTTGAAATAGGCTCATCCTTTTAATGGTACTAATTACAATACAGTCGCAAAAACGAATCAATTATTCTTGAAATACGATTCATTTTCTTTACCTGCACCCAAATTTTCAATGCGCTGCTTAAACTCATTAACTTTATCAAAATCGCCTTTTATGGCATAGATCGAAGAAAGTGCAACGAGTGTGTTATTATCGTTAGGGTTTCGTTTTTCTGCTTCCATGAAATTAGGCAAAGACTTATCAAAAGTTTCCATCATTTCATCTTTCATCACCGCATACTTTTTCTGGTCTTCTCTACTCATCGTGAGTTTCTCCATTTCCGTATTAATTCTAGCAGCTTTGTTGTAGTACAGCTCTCCTAACTGATACCATCCACCGTATTCTTTGCCATTCACTTCGATGGATTTGCTGAACTGCTCAGTCGCCTTATTGAAATAATCTTGCTCGGCAGCTTCGTCCCCTGCTTCTCTGCTTTTATCCGATAAGTCAGAATAGATTCTTCCTAGTGTGATATACAAAGAAGCATTTTCAGGTTCTTTAGCAATTGCTTTCTTTAGACGATCTTCCAATACATTCATTTCGCCTTTACTGATATAATAATTGATTTCATCGAAAAGCAAATTGACGTCTTCTGGATATTTATCGCGTCCTTCTTCCAGAAATTTCAATGCTTTTTCAGGATTGTTTTCTATATTAACCTTATACAGCGAACTGTATACCGAAGCCTCTTCAAAATCATTGGCTACCAATTCTTCAAAGAGTGGGCCAGCTGCTTCGTAATTTCCTGAACCCAATGCTGCCAATCCAGTCAAGTTTACTTGATCGTTATAAGTAGCAGGATCATCTAGACCACTAGGTTCCTCATTTTCCTTAAGCGTTTTGTGAATACCTAGAACTTTAGAAAAACTTTCATAAGCTTTGGCATAATCACCGTCTTCATAAGCAGCAAAACCAGTATTATTCAAATTGGAAATGCCTTCTGAGAGTCCTTTCAAAGCATCTCGTTTTTCCCATTTTTTCTCCGCAAATTCTAAAGCTTTCTGAAAGGAATTATAGGCTTTTGACGAAGCGGCAGGATCCAAGGCAGTAGCTCCTTTATCTGTAACACTTTGTGCAGTGAACAAGGTAACTACTGCGTTGTAAATTTTACCTCTAGTAATCCATGCTTTAGCAGTCTTTCCAATTTCGGCATCTTCTACTGCAACATCAATTGCACTAATTGCTTCTTGTAGTTTTTCACCATCCGTTTGTCCTCCTAGATTGAAGCTGTTTAATGCGCGTGCTGCTTCTTTCAACGCTTTTTTCCCATCTTGTGCAAAAGCTGTCGTTCCGACTAAAAGTATAGCAAATAATAAAATTGAGATTTTCTTCATAATATAAGATAATTTGTATTTTAAATGTATGGATATCAAGATTAGCCTTGAACCTAAATGTTATTAGATTATTTACGGTTTTGAAACTATCAACTAAAATCAAAATTTGCTGGTTCAAACAGTAAATTTCATTATAGTTTGCCTACTTTATATTGACCGCGAAAGAACTAAATCTGACGTTTATAAAATGTTAAAGTCTGTTTTCGTTGAGTGAATGGTTGAATTCAGCTAGTCATCTGCCGCGGTTGTGGTGTCCTCCGTATCTGTTGTGTCTTGATCGGTTGCATCTCCCGTCGCTTCTATTTCCACATCGTCTTCCGCACCATTATCTCTCACCACTGCTACATCCGCAATATCATCGTCATCATCCAAGCGAA
Organism: Bacteroidota bacterium; assembly: GCA_038746215.1. Lineage (GTDB taxonomy): Bacteria > Bacteroidota > Bacteroidia > Chitinophagales > Saprospiraceae > JAAUTG01. The sequence continues at coordinate 2,029 of JBCDKV010000065.1, forward strand.
TAACTCGAACCCCTTGCGTCGCTCTTCCCATCACGCGAATATCATTGACTGCCATCCGAATAACGATACCCGAACGATTTGTAATCATTAGATCATCTTCTTCGCTGACTGCTTTCATGGCAATAACTGCACCTGTTTTGTCGGTCACTTGCATCGTTTTGACGCCTTTCCCGCCTCTATTGGTTAAACGATATTCTTCTACTGCTGATCGTTTCCCATTACCTTTTTCCGAAACGACCAGTATCGTTTTGTCGTTTTCTTCACTCGCTACCACAACCATTCCTACCACTTCGTCTTGCGCTTCGGTCAAGCTAATCCCTCGAACACCAGCCGCCGAACGTCCCATAGAACGTACTTTTTCTTCATCAAAACGAATGGCATTACCACCTTTGTTGGCAATTAGGACTTGACTGTTACCCGTCGTCAATTTAGCTTCCAGCAATTGGTCGGCTTCGTTGATATTAATGGCAATAATTCCACCATTTCTCGGACGAGAAAAGGCTTGTACAGGCGTTTTCTTGACGAGTCCCTTTTTTGTGCAGAACAAAATATAATGATTGTCCACAAAGTCTTCGTCTTTCAAATCCTTGATGATAATATAGGCTTTTACCTTATCATCTTTTGGGATTTCCATCAGATTTTGAATGACTCGACCACTGGAAGTCCGAGATGCTTCAGGAATTTGATAGACTCGTATCCAATGACATTTACCTTTTTCGGTGAAGAGTAACAGATAATTGTGCGTAGTTGCAATGAACATGTGTTCAATGAAATCCGCATCGCGTGTATTGCTACCTTTCGCGCCACGACCACCTCTACTTTGTGTCCGATATTCACTCGCAGAAGTCCGTTTGATATAGCCAAGATGAGAAATCGTAATCACCATTTCTTCATCCTTAATCAAATCTTCTATACTAATTTCCCCATCCGCATAGGTAATATCGGTTCGACGCTCATCGCCAAAGCGTTCTTTAATTTCGCTGAGTTCTTCTTTTATGATAGTGCGCTGCAATTCCTCGCTATCCAGAATTGCTCGCAGCCCTTCGATGACTTTTTGCAATTCATCGTATTCGCCTTGCACTTTATCGCGTTCTAGTCCCGTCAGCTTTTGCAAGCGCATATCCAAAATCGCTCTGGCTTGCGCTTCTGAAAGCACCTCTCCATCCGCTACGATATGTGTCTCCAAATCCTCCACGCTTGAAAAGGCGATAATTTGGTCAAATTTTGCTTGGAATGCCTTCATGTCGTCTATGAAAGCCCCTTCTTTCAGTCCTGCTCGCGCTTCTTCCACGGTTTTTGAATTGCGGATGAGCGAGATGACCGCATCTATATAATCCAATGCGACCAACAAGCCGACTAAAATATGTGCTTTTTGCAGTGCTTTACGCAATTCATAGCGCGTACGACGAACGATTACTTCTTGTCGGAAGTCAATAAACTCCTCAATGATGTCCTTCAGGTTCAAGGTCATCGGGCGACCTTTCACCAATGCTACGTTATTGACACCATAAGAAGTTTGTAGCGGTGTATATTTGTACAGATTACTCAGTACAACACTCGCCATCGCATCTCGCTTCACATCAATGACAACACGAATACCATCGCGCGAAGAGGATTCGTCGCCCACATTACTAATGCCTTCTATCTTCTTTTCATTGACCAAATCGCTGATTTTGGCGACAAGATTGGCTTTATTGACTTGATATGGCACTTCGTAGATAATGATGGTTTCTCTATTGCCGCTATTTTCGATGCGGGCTTTTCCACGCACTACTATTCTACCACGCCCCGTTTCGAGTGCATCCTTCACGCCCTCATAGCCATAAATAGTGCCGCCCGTTGGGAAATCAGGACCTTTCACGTATTCCATCAAGCCCTCTATCGTAATGTCTGGCTGATCGACCGTAGCGATAATACCATCAATGACTTCACTCAGATTATGCGGCAGCATATTGGTTGCCATCCCAACAGCGATACCAGAAGCACCATTGACGAGCAGATTCGGAATCTTGGTAGGCAGAACGGTGGGTTCTTGCAGTGTATCGTCGAAGTTGAGGGCAAAGTCGACGGTATCTTTACCCAAATCGGTCAAAATATCATCTGATATTCTTCTTAATCGCGCCTCGGTGTATCGCATAGCAGCGGGTGAGTCGCCATCCATCGAACCAAAGTTACCCTGACCATCTACTAGTGGATAGCGTAAAGACCAGTCTTGCGCCATTCGCACCATCGTATCGTAGACGGAAGTATCACCGTGTGGGTGATACTTTCCCAGTACTTCCCCAACAATACGGGCTGATTTTTTGTGGGCTTTATTATAGTTTAATCCAAGTTCCGACATGCCATACAGAACGCGGCGGTGTACTGGCTTCAAGCCATCGCGTACATCGGGTAAGGCACGTGAAACAATAACCGACATCGAGTAATCAATGTAGGCGGATTTCATTTCTTCCTCTATATTGATAGGAATAATCCGTTGGTTAGACATATAGAAATTTAGTCGTTAGCTTAGCTGCCGACGTTTAAAAAAATTATAAACGCTTGGGTGAGTATGCAGGCTTAGCTTGAAAATTAATGAATAATCAGAATAGTCTTTCTGTTGTGTTTTATGGAGGTAAAATTTGGCGTGCAAATATAAGTATTCTTGAACAAAATACCGCATTTGGCGTGTTATATCCTGTCGTTAAAATGGTACTGAACTATACTGCAAACGGTATGAATCTGTGCAAATGGTCGAATTGTAAAATTGTTCAATTGTCAAATTGCTAGTGACGTGCTGTACCATTAGCAGAGCCTGCTAATGGTAATGGTAAGCTAGGAATAATCAATTCAACATTTTTTCATTTCAACAATTCTACAAAGTGATCAAAATAAAAATGCACTCTTTTATCCCAAATGGAGTATATTTCGATTTTTAACTCATCTCTTGTAACGTGAACAAACAAATTTTATGCAGGAAGTAAAACCATATACGGAACAGGAAGGCAGCAAGAAACAACAGGTTTCTAAGATGTTTAATAACATCGCGCCTTACTATGATTTTTTGAATCATTTTTTATCCTTGGGGATTGATAAATTGTGGCGCAGGCGCGTCATCAAGGAACTTAAGAAGTCAAATCCTAAGCAGTTGTTGGATGTAGCTACGGGAACAGGTGACGTAGCTATTGCATTGGCTAATAATTTGGAGGTAGAAAAGGTGATGGGATTGGATATTGCGGTCGAAATGCTAGACATCGGGAGGAAAAAGGTAAAGCAACAAAAGCTAAGTGAAAGCGTAGAATTGATTAGCGGCGATGCTGAGAATTTGCCTTTTGAAGACAATACTTTCGACGCCATTACCGTTGCTTTTGGAGTAAGAAATTTTGAACATTTAGAGCTTGGATTGCAGGAAATGAAAAGGGTTTTGAAACCGAACGGCAAGCTAGTCGTGCTAGAATTTTCTAAGCCTAGAATTTTCCCTTTCAAACAATTGTTCAACTTCTACTTCAGTACAATTTTGCCTTTTATTGGGCGTATTACTTCCAAAGACCCTAAAGCCTATCGCTATCTCTACGAATCCGTGCAAGCCTTCCCCGATGGTGAGCGGTTTTTGTCGAAATTGCGGGCAACAGGTTATCAAAATGAACGTCAGATTCCATTGACTTTTGGAATCAGTTCAATTTATATTGGAACGAAGTGATTGTGTGCTATTAGCGATTATTTACTGCTTATAGCTCATACTTAAAACAGCTAAGAATTATAACTTTTGACGGTATCTTTTATCCTTAGTTTTCACTTTGAAACTGCTCGAATATCCAGATATACTTAGAGCATGCTTGGAGTACTATTTTTCTGTAAACCAATATTTTACGAACCTGACTTTGAAAATAATCGCTCGTTTATCTCGATAAAGTCGCTATTGTTTTCTTTGCCAGAACCGCAAACTATTGATTTACAGTTCAATTCTACTCCAAACAAGCTCTTACAGTTTCAAAGCAAAAACTAAGAAAAAAATCTTCTCCTCAAAAAATACAATTCTTAACTATTCTAAGCATAATCGCTTTCCTAAACTTATTTTAGCGTGCATAAAGTAATCCTCCTGTTCACATTTGTTTTGCTGAGCGTTTTTGCTTCGCAAGCACAATCCTCCCGTGGTAACTATAATTTTTTAGGCTTCGAGCAAAAGCCTTACTATTTCGGTATCACCTTAGCTTATAATACCTCTGACTATCGCCCTTTTCGATCCAAAAGCTTTTTGGAGAGCGATAGTATCAAAGGTATAGAATCCCTGCGTGGTCCTGGTTTCAATCTAGGGATCGTGACCAATCTAAAAATTGGCGACTATTTTGATTTGCGTTTTCTGCCCACGCTTTCTTTTGGTGGACGGACGCTGCAATACACCTGGGATAGTCGCAGCTTCCCCAATCGAGAACGACCTGTTTCTTCGGTCTTCGTGGAAACGCCGATCCACGTACGCTATAAATCTGCGCCTTTCAACGATATGCGGCTGTTTGTGGTGGGTGGCGTGAAGTATTCTTTTGACGTAGCTAGTGATTCTAAAACACGGCAATCCGATCAATTTGTAAAGATTTCGCCGACAGATTTCGCCATTGAAGCGGGCTTTGGTTCGCAATTTTTCTTTCCCTATTTCATTTTTTCGCCTGAATTTAAGGTCTCTTTTGGCATGAACAACATCCTTTTGTTCGATGGTAATTTGGAGGAATCGACCGTACTGGAAAAGATACTTTCTCGAACGTTTACGCTCTCGTTCCATTTTGAGGGATAGAGACGAATAGAATTGTTGCAACACAAAATAAGGTGCTTAGAAAAGCAGATAGGTGTAGCCATATCCTCCTTTTTGGATTATCAGCTAAAAAAGTAATGTCAGTATCCGTAGCTAAATAAAATCAGTAGCAAAACGAGTTAGCTACGGATTATTTTAGCTACGGATTTGAAGGCGTGAATATTGATTACATCATTTTTTATACCAGCTTTTGATTTAATGCGTCTTCCTTTCTTCTCTTCTAATTTAAAATGTCTAGAAGCTCCTTAGCTCATCATTGCTTCACCAATCGAAAAACTTCCCGATTTTGTCCATCCGAATAAATGAGTTGATAGAGGCCTTCTGGAATATCTGCCAGCGTAAATCGGTGATCGGTGCTATAGACATCCATATCCCAATGTCGAAGTAGCTTACCGTTAATATCCAGCAGCATGAGTTCAAAGTTTTTGTGTTGATTTGTCGATGCTAAAGAAAAGTAATTGGTCGTGGGATTTGGGTAAATGCTAATTTTACTGCCTTTATTCCATTGTACCACTGCTATTTCAGAGTAATCAAAACTACCGTCTAAGTCCACCATTTTCAGGCGATAATAGTTGTTGCCACTCACAGGACTTTTGTGTAGCCAGTAGTGGAAAAGTGCGTTTAGGTGATCGCCTTCTGACATTTTTTTGTAGATAGATTCAAAGTTCTTTCCATCCGTAGAATGTTCTATTTCGTAGTGGCTAAAATTCGTAGCCGAGGCACTATTCCAGCCAATCTGCACCTGATCGTTCACCAGTTTTGCTGCAAAATGCGTCAACTCCACGGGCAGTATAATTTCGAAACTACAACCCGTTCCAGAAATGGTAAATTCATCCAAGGTGACCTGCTCGCTGGGATCATCAAAATCGGTGCAAGCTCGAAATTGAAAGGTCACTCCATCGCCCAAATTTGGTGGGCCTGAATAAAGATTAACTGACACACTGACGTTTTGCCAGTCCACCGAACAGTTATTTACACCGCCAATAGTTGCGTTGGCGTTGTAATTGTGTGAGGACTCATCGTTGCTAGCGTCCTGCGCACCGCAGTCGGTATCGGCGGTCGGGTTATTATCGGCATTATTGTTGCTGGCTACGATATAGGTAGAAGCTAAATTGAGTCGATAGCATAAAAATACGTCATCGCCAAGATCCAAATCGCCGCTGGAAGAGAACACAAATTCTGCATCCAATGAACTACAATTACTAGCATCGAAAGGACCGATGATGCCGTCGTTGGTGTTGTTGTCTGTGTCAATATTTGGTAGGTCTACGTCGAAGCAATTGCCTATATTAACGGTGCAAAAGCTATTTGGCGTAGCGTTTCCGTTGTTGCTGGCAGAGGGGGCAACCGTCAAAGGATTACCAATATACCTAATTTGCGCGAACGAAACTCCCGCCCACAGCATTAACGCCATAGCTAACAATAGACGAGCTATTTGATTGTAACTTGTTGAAATTCTCATGTATGTTTTTTTTGCTGTTATGACAAATACTTCACTACAGCTTAATGAAGCAGTACTGATATACACTCAAGGTAAATAGTTAACAATATAGGTAAAGTATAAACTTTCTGACCGCTGTACGCTCAAATGTCCAGTGATCTAATAAAATAGTTTGTGTGTAATAGTTGGGAGACACTTCATCGAAGGGAAGACGTTTAATAAATTGTGGATGAAGCGTAAATAATTAGTCTAAATTACAGGGGAAATATCATATTAAAAAACATTATAATGTCACAAATATAAATAAAATATACGAATAATGCAAATATGTATACAGATAAAATTTAATTTTTTGTTCGAGAAAATATCGACTAAAACTTCACATAAATGAACCCAGTCACAATTACTAAAAAGTGGGTAAAAAACTTTGTTATCGACTTGAATTTCTGTCCTTTTGCCAGACGACCATTCGACGCTGATCGTATTCATTACATCTTAGAGGAAACAAGTGAACCAGCCAAGATAGTAGAGACCATAAGGACAGAGATGCAGCTATTGTTGAAGACTAAACAATACGAAACCAGTTTGATCATTCTGCCCAATGCCTTACCAAATTTTTACGACTATTTGGACTTCTTAGAGATTGTGGAAACCTTATTATTAGAGCTAGGATTGGAAGGTGTTTTTCAAATTGCCAGTTTTCATCCAAGCTACCAATTTGCAGGAACACAGCCCGAAGATGTAGAAAACTACACCAATCGTTCGCCCTACCCGATGATTCATATTTTGCGCGAATCAAGTGTCAGTTGGGCGGTAGCAAAGCACCCCAATACCGATCAAATTCCCGATCAAAACATTGCTCGACTTCAAGCGTTGGGTAGAGAGGCAGTAAAAAAACGATGGAATGAACTTACAGCAAAGAATTGATGCGATGCTCGCACTGGGTAAACATTTAGCTCAAAATGAGGACGCATACCTCGATGCAATCATGCAACGAACTTATCACAACAATCGCTGGTTTACGATAGAAAATCAGCAGCAGGCTATTCAAGCCATAGCGACACAGTTTTTAGCACCCGATGCGCTGACTACTTGGCTTTCATCCTACAATATACCAGAAAAAAATGACCCGAAAAATGTTGGATTAATCATGGCGGGCAATATTCCGCTGGTGGGTTTTCACGATGTATTGTGCGTATTTTTATCAGGACATCGTTCCATCATCAAGTTGTCCGATAAAGATCAATACCTATTGCCCTACTTACTGAAACTGCTGAAACAAATCGACTCAGCCACCGAAGCTTATTTTACGGTTGTGGATAAATTAAAAGATTTTGATGCGGTCATCGCGACGGGTAGCAACAATAGTGCTAGGTATTTTGAAGCTTATTTTGGAAAATATCCGAATATCATCCGCAAAAATAGAAATGGCGTCGTGGTACTCGATGGAACAGAAACTGCTGAGGAATTACAAGCATTAGGGCAAGATGTCTTTCAATATTTTGGGCTAGGCTGCCGCAACATATCAAAACTGTATGTTCCCGAAGGCTACCAATTCGAGGCTTTGCTCGAAGCTCTGCACGAGTATAAGGAGATTGTGCTGCACAGCAAATACAAAAACAATTTCGACTACCACTACGCCATTTACATCATCAATCGTGCGAAATATCTAGCTAATGGTTGTATCATTTTGCAGGAAAAAGAAGCCATTGCTTCACCCATCGCTAATTTGCATTACGAATATTATGAAAATACGAAGCAAGTTAGTGAAAAGCTAAAGCAACACGCCAGCGAAATCCAATTGGTGGTCAGCAAAACCAAGCTCAATGAGGTCAATAGCATTGCTTTTGGACAAGCCCAGCAACCAGCACTTTCGGATTATGCGGATGGGGTGGATACGATGGCATTTTTGAGGGATTTGAGCTAGTTCAAAACTATTTTATTCAATTCTACTATAACTCTTAGGTACTTCAAAACGTACCGATTTAGGCTCGTTCAGCTCTACTTTTTGAAAAGATAGCATGACACTAGAATCGCCCGTTGACTCGCTGGTGATTTCGATTTCGCGCAAGTAAGAAAAAAATTGATTGTCTGCAAGCAGTCGATAATCTAATAAGGCGACGTCTAGTTTTTGGTTGGCGTCCGTATCTTCCAATTTCATTTGCAGCAACTGCATATTTTCCTGTCCTAGCCAATAGCTACCTTTTCGCTCGCCTTCGTTGAACAAATGATATTGCCCTTCCGATTGCTCCAATTGCAAAGGCGCATTGGTCAGAAATACGGGATTACCCAACAAGACCGCTTGTAAAGTCTCTAAATTGGCTGGTAGATTGTAGCTTTCGCTAAGGAAATTTAGGTCGTTTTCCATATACTGCCGATTGAAGCGATCAATCAAATAAACGGAATCCTGAGTAATCAATGCCCTAGCAATTTCAAAACCTAGCTTTTTCACGCTCATCCAAATCAGGCTATCTTTTTGCATTCGTATGCTCGCCGATGCGCTCTGCGCCATACCACCACCATTTAGACTGATCTTAGCACTAGCATTCAACCAATCTGCGCGCACCTGATTTTTGAGCATTGCCAAGCGTACTTTCTCTGCGTCCATTTTATCGTCCTCTTTATTCACCCCCTTCAGTCCTTTGCAATTAGTCAGCAATAGGCTTAGGGCTAAAAAAAGTGTAATCTGCTTGCCTAAAGACAAATATCTAATCATAGTTTTGTACTTGTATTCTTTTCACATATTTAGAGCTTGTTTGGAGCATTATTTTACTTCAAAATAACCTGAGTTAGTGCAAGAAAACCGCTGAGCTGTAAGCCATATTTGTTTACCTTACCTCCAATGCCTAGTAGCATAACACCTATTCTCACTCCTTCACCTCAAAAGTTTGTCGATCTGCACCAATTCCGGTGAGCTTCAAACTTTTCCAAGCACTTGGTAGCTTTGTTTGGAGCTGTATGATACCTTCGTCTGTAATTTCCAAACCACCAAAGCCAGCTAGTACCGCTTGCAGCATACCGCCTGCACCCGTCGCAAAATAGGGATTCGTGCCACCTGCGGTTTCTGCTAAGACGCCAAAGGGTGGTACTTCATTGGGCTGATAGCTTTTAACGAATAATTCGTGCGCTTTATTAGCATCACCTGATCTGGCGTAGAGCGTTGAAAGCACCGAATTGCCCATAGCAGGACCGTCGGGTGCCATTCTAGGTTCATAATACGCCAAGTCCTTCAAAATCTGTGCTTCCTCTCGAATAATATCCATTGGATAGGAAAGCAAATTCACATCTGCTTGCTTAATCATAACGCCATCGTAGGTGGCATTTTCGCGCGTCGTTCCATCCGCAAATCGGAGGATTGGAATATTGTCGGCTACCTTCACCCAATCTGGATTCGCTTGAAGTCCCAGTTCATTAGCAGCTTGCGTAGCGATCCGCAAAGAAGTGATCGCCATACCATTGGTGTAAGCGTTATTGTCGATGTTTTCTTCCCATTCATTTGCTCCGATCACGTTGTTGATGTCATATTGTCCTTTGCCGTTTCGTTCGACTCTGCTTGCCCAAAAATCAGCTACCTCCTTGATGACGGGATAGCCCCTCGTTTCCAGCCAAGCCTTGTCTTTCGTCACTTGATAATACTTCCAATGCGCCCAAGCAATATCGCCGCTGATATGATGCTGAAAAGGACCAGTCAATGCCCAAACGGGCGTATCTTCCGAGCCGTCGGCAGAAGATTCCCAAGGATACATTGCACCATTATAACCGTGCGAAAAAGCATTGCGTTTAGCCGCTTCCAAACGCTCGTAGCGGTAGTCCAAAAGCGAACGGGCAATATCGGGTTGTAGTAGTAATAGTGGTGGGTACATCCAAATTTCCGTATCCCAAAAAACGTGTCCATTGTAGCCCAATCCAGACAAACCCATCGGCGACAAACTATAAGCCGTGCCTGCTCTTGCAAAGGAATAGAGGTGATAAACAGCAGAACGAATAGCGCGTTGTTCGGCTAGATTGCCTTCGACTATGATGTCGCTTTGCCAAAGTTCTTCCCAAGCAGCAAGATGTCTTTTCAATAGCCGTTCTCTACCTTCCAA
>JBCDKV010000066.1:0-12042 GCA_038746215.1 Bacteroidota bacterium
AAACAAGTAGCACGTAAATAATTGATTATGAAGCACGTAGTCGCAGTAGAAACACATAGTTTTTTTTGCAAAAAACGCTACTCTATGTGTTCTATGTTTCTATGTGTTTCAAAAAAAGTACGTGTTGCAGCTTCGCTGCTATAAAAGCTATGTGTTAAAAATTCAAAATGTTCAGTAGTGTAATATGGTTTCATGGTTGACATGGTTCGTTTTGATGTTTTAAGTTTACAAATCCCTCTGGATGAAGCATATTATTTGTAGTGTCACTAACGATCTAACCTATGATCGTAGGATGCAGCGCATTTGCACAAGTTTGACCAAGGTGGCTGATCGGGTGACTTTGGTTGGGCGAAAAAAGAAGGATTCCCAGCCTTGTGCATTCGATCATTTTCAGTACCATCGTATTAAATGCTACTTTGAGACGGGTAAGCTTTTTTACTTAGAATACAACCTGCGCTTGTTGCGCTATTTGTGGACGCAAAAAGCAACGCTTTTCTATGCGGTGGATTTAGATACGATTTTGCCCAATTTATTGGTCAGCCGCCTCAGGAAGAAAAAATGTATTTACGATGCGCACGAATATTTTTCGGAAACCCCCGAGGTGGTGCGTCGCCCCCTTGTCCAACGCATTTGGGAAATAGTTGCTCGTTTTTGTATTCCTAGAATGGATTACTGCATGACAGTAGGGAGTGGACTAGCTGCCATCATGAGTCAGCGTTACCAAACACCTTTTGGCGTAGTTCGTAATGTGCCTTTTCGCTATCCAAAAGCTCGGAAAATACAGGTCGCTTCGGCAAAGACAAAAGTATTACTCTACCAAGGGATGTTGAACGAAGGGCGCGGTTTGGAAGCCATGATCCTTGCGATGAAAGATATAACAGCCGCAGAACTTTGGCTAGTTGGAGAAGGCGACCTGTCTGAGTCCCTGCGCAAGCTAGTCGAAGTAGAGCAGTTGCAGCAAAAGGTTAAGTTTTTGGGGTTCATTACACCCGATCAGCTACAACAAATTACTTTGCAAGCAGACATTGGACTCAATCTACTGGAAAATAGCGGCTTAAGCTACTACTATTCACTCGCCAATAAAGCCTTTGATTATGTGCAAGCGCATCTCCCTTCCATCCATATGAATTTCCCCGCCTACCAAAGTCTGAACCAAGAACACGAAGTATTCTGCTTACTCGACCATTTACAAACCAATAGTATCCTAGCAGCAGTGCAACGACTGTTACAAGACCCAAACTACTATCGCCAATTGCAAATGAATTGTACGATTGCTGCCCAAGAGTGGTGTTGGGAGAAAGAGGAAAAACTTTTACTGGAAGCAATAACTCATCTATGACTTAACTTTCCGCTTCCGTTTCGATTTAATCACATTAATTTTCCCGTTTTCTCCATAAATCTCGCGCGACTTTTTGTTGTACGCCAAAGCAGCTTCTTCCGCTGTTTCGTACATACCGATGTGCACAGATTTTCGATCTACGGAAATGACCGCCCGATAGCGATTATTTTCTTTGTAAACGCCCGTGTAGCCTACCTTACTGCTGGTCTTACGTTTTCGGCTCGCAACAGAACGGGAGCGATAAGCTAGGTTTTCTAGTCTACAGTCTAGTTTGTTGCCATTTTTAGCACCCACTAGATTTCTCTTCTCGGTTTTGTCTGTTTTGAGGAATCGCTCTGCTACTAACTTATGTAAGTATATTGTTTCTGTTTTGAAGCCGCCACCTGCTTTTTTCCAAGTTTTTTGAAAGACGGCACAACCAGAGGAATGTCTTCGGAGATTATTGAGAAAGTCCACTCTGGATAGGTAAGGATCGTTCAATAAATTTTCGTAAACTTCACCATCTAGCAGGACATTGTCGTCCGCATTTTTTAGCTTAACTTTGTATAACACAATTAAATAGATAATTTGATTTGTAACTAAACTAAGGAATCAATGAAAATTACAACGGAAAGCTGACTGATAATCAGTAGCTTGAAAAGTTGAAAATGTAAATTTAATTTTTCATCCTTCCTAATGGCAAAAACGACCAATTGGTTCAAATTTCATGCTCCTGAAAATCAGTTTTTGAAATAGAACGCATCCGCCTGCCATATAATAGATAGTTACTTTAATTTTAACAATAAAAAGTCTTAAACAAAAAGATAAGACCTAGGAAATAGTCATTATTAGGACAGATAAAATGGAGAAAAAACAGTATTGTGGGTTAAACAAAAGGAATTAGGGTCGAAATTAAATCGAAATATTTAGAAATGCAAGTAAGTACAGAAAAAATAAGTATGACAAAAGCGAAAGACTATATGCGACGGTGCTTTGAGTTGGCACAAAAAGGCTTGGGGCAGGTCGCTCCTAATCCCTTAGTGGGTGCTGTTATTGTCCACAATGATCGGATCATTGGAGAGGGTTATCATCCAAAATATGGACAAGCACATGCCGAGGTAAATGCGGTAAAAAGTGCAACTGGCAATCATCATCTGCTGCCCGAATCCACCCTTTACGTTTCTTTAGAGCCTTGCTGTTTTCACGGTAAAACACCCGCTTGCACCGATTTGATTTTGAAGCATCGCATTCCTAGGGTCGTTATTTCTGCGATGGATGCAACCCCACAAGTCGATGGCAAAGGCGTAGCTATATTAAGGGCGGCTGGCGTGGAAGTAACTACGGGAGTACTACAGGAACAGGGAGCAGCACTGGTCGCAGCAAGAAGTGTATTTGTTCGGGCGCAGCGTCCTTATGTCATTTTAAAATTTGCGCAAAGCCAAGATGGATATATGGGCAAAGCAGGGCAGCAGCTTTGGATCAGCAATACTTTTTCTAAGCGATTGGTACACAAATGGAGAGGGGAAGCAGATGCGATCATGGTGGGAACGAATACCGCTCGTGTTGACGATCCTGCTCTTACGAATCGCTTATTTTTTGGAAAACAACCCCTCAGAATCGTACTAGATCGAAAAGCTAGTTTATCATCAAAACTCCAATTATTTGATGATACATCTCTTACGCTAGTTGTGAGTGAAGTCCAAAAATTGCCGTATCAAAACACTCATATTCAATTATTTAAGCATATGTTTGATGAGCAGCTACTACCCGATTTGCTGTCTCATTTGCATCAGAAAAATATCGGAAATCTCATCGTAGAAGGCGGAAGACAATTGTTAGAAAGTTTTATTGCGCAAGGTTTGTGGGACGAGGCAAGGGTATTCACAGGAAATAAAATTCAGGGTGGCGGAATTGCTGCGCCAAAAATACCTGCACGGCTTAGCCAAACTTATAAAATAGGAAGTGATCGTTTAGATATTTACACAAAAAAATAATCTTCATGCACATTAATATTGAAATAAAAGCACATTGTCCTAATCCTGAACAAGTAAAAGCATTGTTGGAAGCTAAAAAAGCAGATTTCAAAGGGATAGATCACCAAATTGACACCTATTTCAGCGCAGCAAAAGGGCGTTTGAAACTGCGACAGGGCAATATCGAGAATACCCTGATTCATTATCAGCGCGAAAATCAAGCTGGTCCGAAACAATCGGATGTGAATTTGTACCATCCTCAAAATACAGCCGCTTTAAAAGCCGTTTTGGACAATGCGCTAGAAAGCTTGGTCGTTGTTGACAAGCTAAGAGCTATTTACTTCATCGACAATGTGAAATTTCACGTGGATGAGGTCAAAAACTTAGGACATTTCGTTGAAATAGAGGCGATTGATCGCGACGGAACGCTAGGGATAGCGCAGCTAAAAACGCAATGTGAATGTTATATGCAGTACCTCAACATTACAAGCGATGCGCTCGTGGAGCGTTCTTATAGCGATTTATTGTTGATGTGAATAACGGGTAAAATACTCCATTTTGTGGCAGTAATAGCTTTACTAAACTTTTGAACCTTAGTAAAGTGTTTGAGATCGCGCAACAAGTATGCCCGAAGGTTTTTTATGGACGGAAACACAAATTTCAAATTATTTTTTAGAGAAAAATAAGTTGAAATTTGTGTTTCCGTCCGAAGAGATTTATTGAGCATACTTGTTGCTCAATTTGCGGATATTGACCTGAACTATGTCTGAGTCAAATGTCAAGAAAAATGAGATCTGCACAGTCGTTATTCGCATTAATCACTAACAACTTTATCATTCAAACCTCATGCACCAAAAGTCCATTCAGCATACGAGGCTCGAACCAAGTTGATTTAGGTGGTAACAAATGACCTGCATTGACGACCGTTAGAAAATCTTTCATACTGACAGCGGGCAAATAGAAGCCGATTCGGTCTTTCTTTTTATCAACGTTTAGCATCATTTTCCTGACGCTCGCTTCCAGTCCACCGATGTATTTGACCTGATCGCTTTCCCTGATGTTTTGGATTTGCATGACTTTTCGCAAAATACGCTGATCGAGTAGATAGGGGTCGAGCTGTTCTACTGCATTTTCGCAACTATTGAGTACATCAGGACGCCAAATGAGGGCATACCACTGTTTTTGGACGTACATTTGTAGGCAATGTTTGGGCGGATGTATGAACGGCGTATTGATCTTCCGAATATCGCACAGGTTTTTTATTTCTTTGATGAATGCTTCTAGGCTTCGCTTTTCTACGCCATCTACTACCCTATTGAAGGGCAATATTTCAATTTGATCGGAAGAAAAGAGCGTACAATATAAATATGCTTTTTCTTGGTGTCCTGCTTGCCAGCGTGCCATGACCGCCGTGCGATGATGCCCATCTGCAATGTATGTGCGAGCAACTTGTTCTTTGAAAAGGAGTTGTACATGTAAGATCGCATCCTTACCATCTACACGCCATAGTCGATGCGTATTTTTCCCGACAGCGACCTCCAAAAATAACCGATGGCTTTGCTTGACCGCAGTAATCCACTGTTCGATTCCATCTACTTTGGGATAGGTGAGTAGCACTGGCTTCACTTGTGCTTGCCGTTCTTCTAGTAGTTGAAGCTGCTGCAATTCTTTGGCAACTAGCGTATCTTCGTGTCCTTTTATTTTCCCATCAGCATGATCTTGCATATCAATAGAAGCGACGATACCATTGTACTGTTTACCGTCTTTTTTCTCGATTTGGTAGACAAAAACGGCTGGGTGCTCAATTTTTTGCAAAACTTTTTTTTGCCTGTAGTCAATGTATTTTTCCTTTGCATTGGAAAAATATTGCTCAACAGATGGGAGGCGTTCTAATAGTGGGTATTGCAATCTAACGGCTTGAATTCGCATAGGACGCTGTTTTGGACTGCATATTTACGAAATACTAGCTAATTTTGCGCATATTTGACCTGAAAGAACAATAAACTAATTAGCATGCAAGTAGTCATCTACAGTAGAATTTTAAAAGACAAAGATATTCCTTACGTGCAAAACGTATTTGATTGCTTGCAGGAGAATGGTATCAGTACTTACGTTTACAGTAAGTATTTAGCACAACTGGAAGGAAAGATTCAATTCAAAAAAGATGTCGCGCCCTTCGATAATCATTTGGATTTCAGTGTTCGAGACATTGATTTTGTTATTACGCTGGGAGGAGATGGTACGATACTGAATGCGCTCACGCTGATTCGAGATACCGAAGTCCCTATTTTGGGCATTAATTTGGGACGCTTGGGATTTTTGGCGAGTGTAGAAAAGACTAAAATCAGTCAGTGCATTCATCTGATGATGAGACGACTCTATCGAATTGATCAGCGCAAGCTCCTCTTATTGGAAAGTAATCAACCACTTTTCAATGAGCTGAATTTCGCTCTCAACGACTGCACGATTTTGAAGCGCGACACCTCTTCTATGATTACCATTCACACCTATATCAATGGGTCTTATCTCAACTCTTACTGGGCGGATGGCTTGATTATTTCTACTCCTACGGGTTCTACGGGCTACTCCTTGAGTTGTGGTGGGCCAATTATTTTTCCGCAATCAGGTAACTTTGTCATTACACCAGTTGCTCCGCACAATCTGAATGTTCGCCCGATTGTGATCTCTGATAACTCGATTATTTCGTTTGAAGTGGAAGGACGTGCCAATAATTTTCTGTGCACGCTCGATTCTCGATTCAAACCCATTGATTCTACCTTTCAACTTGCCGTGAAGAAGTGCAATTTTGTCGCTCGCTTGGTACGTTTTACCGATACGGGCTTCTTGAATACGATTAGAGAGAAGTTGGTTTGGGGCGTGGATCAGCGGAATGATTGATGTTTAGAGTATTCCTAGGTTATTTTC
This sequence comes from Bacteroidota bacterium, assembly GCA_038746215.1. Classification (GTDB taxonomy): domain Bacteria; phylum Bacteroidota; class Bacteroidia; order Chitinophagales; family Saprospiraceae; genus JAAUTG01. The sequence continues at coordinate 6,217 of JBCDKV010000066.1, forward strand.
GTTTACCGAATTGGAAATTTAAAAAGATATTTAAGAAGAGCGGCTTATTCTGAAAAGCGGGCGAATTGGCAGTTTCCACTAGGATAGGGATTTCGCGGAAAAAGAAATCAACCATAATACCTGCTTCTATGGCTCTCACGTATTCTTCGAATGCGCCCCAACTGATATGTAATGAACCCATCGCTTGTACGCCCAAGGCGGGACTAACTTCTCCCCAACCCACTAGAAAGCCAGAATTACTTCTGATTCTGGACTCATTTAAGAAAAGGAGTTCATTGTCTTCAAATTTGATGGAGCGCGTGGCGTTGGCACCCTGCGCCTCGGTACTAACGTCTAGGTAGTATGGTTTCAGCAAGCCCAATGCAGGTCCAGCGCGATAGCTAAATCCAACGGCAACTCCTTTCTTTGCTGCTTTTTCTGTTAGAAATCGCTTCTCTCCGATACCTGCCCGCAGGACGAAGAGGTTGTTTTGCTTACCGTATATATAGCGATCTTGTCCTATGCCTGGATTGAACATGATTTCTCGTAAATGCTTACGCTCTCCAAAATCTGCGTAGTAAAAACGCGTCAGATAGTAGGTTTTCAGCTTACCCCAATTCATGCCGACACTCCAGCCGTTGGTTTGCAGCCTTAAATCCGTAGCAATCTCTTGATTGTAGATGATCCCCCTATTGTTGTTGGATAGTTTTCGTGGCTGAAAAGTCACCTGTGCAAAGGATAATTCAGCTAAAAAACAAAGGACTAGCAGTGTGGTGGTTGCAAATTTCATGTCATCGAATTTAGAATAAGTGAAAGATCATTAATAAATTGAGCCAGGAAAAGCAGTTATTTTGAGTAGCTAAGTAATACAAAAAATCAGTGCATAGCAGGGCTACGGACTTACTTTTTTGTATTGCTTAGCTGCCAAAAGAACAATTTTAATGGTTTAAATTATTATTGATCTTTCACTAAGCTTTATCAACGTAGCTATTAGAGCTTATTCGGAGTAGGATTGAACTGTAAATTAGGGATGTACGAAGTTTTTGGTGATACCTGAGAAAAATTTTAGCAAGGCACTTGAGATCGCGCAACAAGTATGCTTAAAGAGTTTTTGTTTCCGTCCGAAGAGACTTACTAAGCATACCTGTTGCGCGAATTTCTTAAGTTGACTCGGGCTGTTTTTAAGTAAAATGTTAAGAAAAACGAGACTTCGTACACCCTCGAATGTAAATCAGTAGTTTACAGGAAGATGATGCTCCAAACATGCTCTTACTTTGGGTATTCTGCAGGCTTATAAAGGCTAAGCTCAACATTTCTCTAGTAGAATACCATAAACTGCGTGAAAAGTTCAGGTTTACAGCTTAGAAGTATAAAAATAGAAATTGTCTGACACTTATTATAGTATTTTATTTGGCGTTTTGCGAAGTGTACAAAATTTGTTTGTCGCAAACTTATCTTCGAGCTTTTGATCAATTTACTCCAATCTGCCAAGAACTTTACTCAACTTTTAAACCTCAGTAAAGCACTTGAGATCGCGCAACAAGTATGCCCAAATATTTTTTATGGACAGAAACACAAATTATCGGTTTTTTTCTCAGGAAAAAAACCGATAATTTGTGTTTCCGTCCGAAGAGAATTACGGAGCATACCTGTTGCACGATTTTTGGACATATACCCGAACTATAGCTGGGTCAAATGCTAAGAAAAAAGAAAACTCTCACGTCCGTTATTCGCATCAACTGCAAAACAACTAGACTACCGAACCAGCAGTGGGTTTAAAAAATCAACAATAGCTTGTTCGACATCTTGCCAATTTTCGTTCATATACTTCGAGCCTAACGGATGCGTACCTGCGTTGGCTATTTTCACGATACGCTTCTGGTCTTCGGGCGTCTTGATCTTTGTCAAAAAGTTGTCCATCGCTGGGATGGAGACCGTTCCGTCTTGCTCTTCTTCGTTTTTGTAGTAGGCTAGGATGATAGTAGGTATATCAATTTTACTAAAAGTGGCTTCCGTCATACTCATATCCATCAAAGTTCTCAAAGCGACGATGCCTTCAATACGGTTCTTAGTCGTCCAGTACTGTTTTGCGTCTTCTGGTGCTTCCCATGTCCTGTAATCACTACCTACGATGGTGCGCATGAGTTGTTTCCCCCAACGTTCGTTGACTAGGTGAGAAGTCGGATCTGCTAGTTCAATATTGGGTGCCATCATCACTAGGCTATGGATATTGGGGTCTTCGGCAGCGAGATAAATGGACAGCGTACTCCCAGTGGAAGTAGACATTAAGATCACTTTTTCACCGATCAGTTTTCCGATGGCAACCGCTTCTTTTGCCGATTCCACCAATCCTTTGGGGGTCAATTTTACGAAAGCATCATCGTCATCCAGACCGTGTTGGAAGAGTCTTGGCAGATATAAATTACAGCCGTACTGCTTCGCAATGTTCCGATGAATCGGTTCGCCTTCTCCTTTGCTGGCGGAATAGCCATGTAGGTAAACGATTGCGTATTCTGTTTTTCGCACAGAATCCATCCAAACAATTTCTGATTCATTATCCAGTTTTATGTTTGGAATAGCAGCTTCTTTTTCTGCCACATAGTCCTCTAGCCCTCCCAATCCTACACTTAAGGACATCGGTTCGTTATCGACTGGCTCAAAATCTGTTTTGGGTCCAGCCATAAATATAGCAGCCAGAGCAGCAATGGGAATACCAATAAAAGTAAGTAGTTTTTTCATTGAATTGATGTGTGAGAAAGTTAAGTAGGTCGATAAATATAACGATAATTGAACGATAATTGTAAAATACTTACCTACTAATGAAATGAGACTAGTAAGAAGTTTTAAGCAATACTCCAAAAGTTCTACGTAAAGCTCCTAAGCATACTTGTTGCTCAATTATCTTGCATTAACTCAAGCTGTTTCTAGGTAAAATACTAAGAAAAATACGCCACTATACAAGCCTCCCTACTCATCTTCTAACAGATCAGGACGTCGTTCTTCGGTGCGTTTCAGCGACTGTTCGTATCGCCAATTTTCTATGGCAGCATCGTGACCAGAAAGTAGCACTTCTGGTACTTTCCAGCCTTTATATTCGGCAGGACGGGTGTAGACGGGCGGAGCCAGTAAATCATCTTGAAAAGAATCGAATAAAGCGGAAGTTTCATCATTCAGCACGCCTGGCAGTAACCTTCCGATAGCATCGACGACCACCGCCGCTGCTAGTTCTCCTCCTGAAAGTACATAGTCTCCGATGGAAATATCCATCGTAATATAATTGGTCCGAATGCGCTCATCCAAACCTTTATAGTGTCCACAAATTAGGAGTAGATTTTTTTTCAGCGAAAGTCGATTCGCAGTCGATTGGTCGAACCGTTGTCCGTCTGGCGTCATGTAGATGATTTCATCATAAGTTCTCTGTTGTTTGAGTTGCTCGATACAGTTTGCCATTGGTTCTACCATCATCACCATGCCCGCACCACCACCGTATTGGTAATCATCGACTTGCCGATGTTTGCCCAGTCCAAAGTCGCGTAGATTGTGCGCATTCACCGTCAGCAATCCTTTTTGCTGCGCCCGTTTCATAATCGAATGTTCAAAGGGACTTTTCAATAGATCAGGCAAAACAGTGATGATGTCTATGTGCATATGCTATTCTTTTTCTAGCGACAAAATAGTACGTTATTCACACAAGTACAAACATCTCGTCGAAGAATCTAGTTAATTATCACGCCTGATTCACTACAACTACCAACTTCCCTTTATCCTTTTTTATAATTTTTTTCAGAAAAGAACGGTATGCTTCAAAGTCTTTGGCGGCTACTTTGGTGGCGTACATTTCAAGTGTCCGAACGCAGCTTAGTTGCTGTCCATTGAGCGTATATTGCATTTGAAAATACCCGTAATCTGAAGATAGCTCGACATCCTTGGGGGTGCTTTCTACTCGTGCGTTTTTGGGCAATTGTATCGTGATCGTATCCTGTTCTACATAAGCATAGCGTACTTCGTAGGCTTGTTGTCTTTGCTTTTTGGCATCCGGTAAATTACTAAAAGTATTCATCCGATTGACGGGAATGAACAAACGTTTGCCACTCTTCGCAGCATAGCGTGCGATATTCAAGTGATAATCTAACTTAGCTTCGGGAAGATTTTTAGACACTTCCAGTGCTAGCTGCTGCACGTCGCCACTGGGAAATTTGCGTTGCTGTAGCAGTTCTTCGGCTAACGCTACTTGCGAAAGGTGGTGCTTTGCCGCACGATACCATTCTTGCTTTGCACCACTGATATGGGATTGGTGTTGCACCAAGGCACTACCCTTGGTATCTATGGTGATGTGTGTTTTGTTCTTCGTCCAGTTTAAGTCCTGATTCATACTAGGAGTCCTTGCAAATTGTCCGCCATTTTCAGTAATGAGTAACACATTTCGATTGGCGGTGAACGTGCCTAGATAATTGGGCGGATCAATATTACTGGTACATTCCAACCAAGTATTAGTAGAAGGCACATGCAATATTGCATGATTGAAATAGGGAAACGAAAAGTCTTCGCTAACTTCGTAGCCCATATCATCACCAGCATAAACTAGGGTCGTATAAGCAGGTATATCCGCTGCCTTCAACATGGATTTCATAAAATTGGATAAGGCTTTACAATCGCCAAATTTGTTTTCTTCTACGTATTGCGCATCGAAAGTTTGCCAGCCACCAATGCCTAGTTGTACGCTCACATAGCGCATATTGTCTTGCATATAGCGATACAGAGCAGCTATTTTTTCTTCCTCACTACTTAAGCCTTCCGTGAGTTCCTCGACTTTTTCAATCATTTTGGGCGAAAGGACATCCCTACCTGCATTTATTTTATGGATAAAAGCACCGAAAGATTCCCAAGAGGACATATCACCTTCGTACTCATCTATTGCAAATTGATCGGGGATGAAGAAGCCCAAAGCCACTTGTTTATCTCGCTCTGGCGCACCTGATTCATAGCGTTTAGCCGCGATGTTTTTAACAGACCAAATGCGATGATGCCCTAGTTCTGAATCTTGCTCGGCATAGGTTGCGGTTTCTAAATGATGCAAACGATGCTGCACGCTAATATCCTTGGGCAGAATAAGCTCATATTTGGAATGCTCTACAGATGTTCTAAATTGCTGTACTCGCCAACTTGGATATAAGAAAATGCTTTTGGTTTCCCATTCGTATTCATATTCGATGGTGTAAGGATACTTCCCGTATTCCAAATTCAAATATTTCAACCGATCATCCGCATACATCGTCCCACCAGATACCGCCGAGACATCAGCAATTTCGCTTTTCTTAAATTTGCGCACCAGCTTACCGTAAGCATCATAGATATTGACTTTCAGGTAGTTTACTTTGGAGTACATATCGTAAGCCACTTCTACGTCTTCGTAATACGCATAATCATTGAAACGTGTCACCGCCATTTTGACGCGATGTTTGGCTTCGCCAGCCGACTGTACTTCAAAAGTAGAATGATAAGAACGGATGACGGCATTGGCATTGGCACGCATGCTGCTATCAATCAAGGAAACCGAATATTCTGGATGACTATTAGCGAAAAATAGCGTGGGAATAAGGAAGAGAAAGGATAGAATAATACTTTTCATGGCTGATGTCAGTTTTGTAGCGTACGTTTTAGTAAGTTATGCGAATAACGACTGTACAAATCTCATTTTTCTTGACACTTGACTCAGATATAGTTCAGGTCAATATCCGAAAATTGAGCAACAAGTATGCTCAGTAATTCTCTTCGGACGGAAACACAAATTTCAACTTATTTTTTATATAAAAATAAGTTGAAATTTGTGTTTCCGTCCATAAAAAT
>JBCDKV010000067.1:0-11966 GCA_038746215.1 Bacteroidota bacterium
ATTTTGAACTGCATCCAAGTTGATTTTAAAGTCAATAGTTTTCTAGTAATTTTTGCGAAGTAGTTATATGTAGCTAATTATACTCCATTCGGGATAAAAAAGTGCATGTTGCTTCCTTGACATTTCTAACTACAAGGTATTAGGTATACTTTCAAATTTGGCGGCATAGAGTATGCCAAATTTGATCAAGGTTTTTAAGGACAAAGAAGCGATTCTCGCTTCTTTGTCCTTAAAAAACCTTGATTCGCTGAGGAGGTGTCGACCTCCTGCTCAGCGAAAACTTATCCTAAAATTTAAAGGTAAATGATGTGAACAAAACCTATCTTTTTTCAAAAATGAAAGCAATTTTTTACCCCAGTTGCAGTATAAATCCGCAGCTGATTGAGCTACGGATTGTATCTGAAACATTTTGATAAGGCTATCCAAATGGCTTAGTTAATTTTCACTCAAAGCATACGCCCGATGTACGGGCCAGTCATCTGAATAACCATTTTTCCAATCTTCGGTATGTAGTTCTTCTTCTGTCATCAAGCATTCATCTAACTCTCTGCGAATAGATTGCTCGTCCATATCCTGACCAATGAATACAATCTCATTTTTGCGATCCCCAAATCGTTCACTCCAATCTGCTTCAATCTCTGCTTGATTTTCCATAAAGGACACATAACGAGTACGTTCATAGAGTGGCATACTCGACCACCAAACACCCGCACTATCTGCTCTCAGTGAACCGCCTGCCTGTCCCCAAATTAGGGCTTGTGCAGGACGGGAAGCCAGCCAAAAAAGTCCCTTGCTGCGAATGATCGTAGCGGGAAATAGATGCTGTACATAGCCCCAAAAACGAGCAGGATGAAACGGCTTACGGCTACGATAGACGAAAGAACTGATGCCGTATTCTTCTGTTTCGGGCGTGTGTTCTTCTTTATCGAGTTCCTCTAACCAACCTGCACTTTGTTCTGCTTCTTCAAAATTGAAAAGTCCTGTATTGAGGATTTCTTTGGGCGGTACTTTGCTAAAGGTGGAAGTAAGGATTTTAGCAGAAGGATTGAGTTTGTGAATAGCAGCTTTTAAGACTCCAATAGTCTCTTCATCCGCTAAGTCTGCTTTGTTAATGATAATGACGTTAGCAAATTCAATTTGGTCGGTTAATAGATTGACAATAGTGCGAAAATCGCCTTCCATATCTGTCAAATCTCTATCCATCAAAGTCTCAGGGCTTCCAAAATCTTTGAAGAAATTAAGCGCATCGACTACTGTTACCATCGTATCAACATAGCTCCACTGAGATAAGTCAATCCCATTTTCTTCATCTATGAAACTAAAGGTTTGCGCTACGGGAATGGGTTCGCTGATGCCTGTACTTTCAATCAATAAGTAATCAAAGCGATCTTCTTTGGCTAATCGCTCTACTTCTATCATCAAATCTTCTCGCAAGGTGCAGCAGATGCAGCCATTGCTCATTTCTACGAGCTTTTCTTCGGTGCGCGATAGTACATTTTCACTTTGCACTAAAGCAGCATCTACATTCACCTCGCTCATGTCATTGACGATGACGGCTACTTTTAAGCCTTCTTTGTTGTGCAAAATATGATTGAGCAGGGTGGTTTTTCCTGCGCCTAGAAAACCGCTTAAAACAGTTACAGGCAGTTTTTTTGTTATTGTCATGATAGTGTTTTTTAAATCTTTATTAGGCGTGTACAAAGTCTCATTTTCTTAACATTTTACCTAAAAACAGCCTGAGCCAATGCAAGATAATTGAGCAGCAAGTATGCTTAGAGCGTCTCTTCGGACGGAAACACAAATTTTTCTTAAAAAATTTGTGTTTCCGTCCATAAAAATCTTTTGAGCATACTTGTTGCGCGATCTCAGGAGCTTTACTAAGACTTGTTTCGAGTATTGCTTAAAACTTCGTACACGCCTAAACATTTATTGGTAGTCATTTTTTCAAAGCTAATCTGGCACCCGCCAAACCAACTCTAGCATCTCCTTACTACTTGGTGGGGTACTTTCTTGAAGGAAAGCACTGTACAGTCCGAAACTATAAAATAGGACTAAAGCAATCGTAACTACTCTGCTAGCTGCGTTCCAGTATACTGCCCCTGTCTCTAATTGACGTATCAATTGCCAATTATAAAAATGCGCATAAGCAATGAGTCCACCACCAAGTGCCATCAAACTATGTGGATGAGAAATGGCTGTTGCTTGTGCGAACAATAATCCAAGTAAACCAAGTCCAGCTATTAGAAGAGGACGAATGTTTTGGTGTTTTTTGAAATAGCTCTGCCACAAAGACAAAGCCGCTATACCAATACTCACGCCAATAAAAACCCACTCTCCAAACGGGTTGGTCAACCAATGCGCTCCTGTGAACATTCCCAATGAAAAAACAACAGGTAGCAGCATACAGTGCAGCGCACAAAGTAGAGATGCTCCGAAACCTATAAAGTCCCAATGCCAACTAAAAAATTTCCTCATAGTAAAACCAAAAACACCTTAAATGCAACATTGTTGCAAAAATAAAAAATAATAGAATTAATTACAGTGTAATCTAAGTTTATTTAAATTTTGAGAAGCGAGAAAAGCCTTAGCTTTTCGAGCTTCAAAAAAATACTCGCCGCCGTCGAAGACGTCGGCGGATGGGGTGTTGAGGAAGAAAAACGGTTTTTTCAAAACCGCTTTTCTTCCTCAAACTCCTCTGTTTTAAAATTGCATAAAACTTAAATTACAGTGTATTAATTCTACATTGAGAGGCTAATAATGAAGCACGACACCAATGAAAATAAGGCTCAACAGATAAATTTTAATGCAATAAAAATTTACGTATTCAGGGTTTTAGGAGCGAAAAGTAACTTCTTTCCCTTTTCAGTACGAGAGATTTTGTGTAGATTAGAGGCAAGAAAACTTTAGCGTTATGAACAAGTTGGTGCAAGAGAAATTTGTAGTGTTACTCCAAGTATTAAAAGATGGACGGAGTGATCGAAAACTACTTTTTAGCTGTTATTCGTTATTGCTATTGTTCACTTTTATGGTGTCGTCTTGCGAGCGTACCTTTGAATACGATATAGCGGATATTCCACCCTTTGAAAGCTTGGAAGCACCTGCGCAAGGTGAGGGTTTTCAAGTACATGTACCTCCTTTTCCTGTTCCTGCCAACTACGAAAGAGAGTTCTATATCAGAATGCCCGTAGGAAATACTGAGCCTATCTATGTAAACAAATTTGAAGTACGATGCAGACCAGGTACGCATCATATGATTGCCTATGGCTATGAGAATGAAAACGATCCTTCCCATCCACCAATAGGCGTAATTCGCGATCAAAATCTACCGGATGGTAATGGAAACTTCAATCTTACGATGGGATCGGGTACTATGTATTGTGGCGCACAGAATGAAGATTTTTTCAGCGAATTTCCAGAAGGTGTTGCCGTCCGAATTCCTCCCAATGCAACGCTCGACATTAATTCTCACTACTTCAACAGAACCGACGCTACCATTTTCGGGGAAGTTTTCTTGAATCTTTACACTATTCCTCTGGAAGAAGTGACTCAATCCTTGAGAACAGACCTGATTAACAATGCTGATAAACTGTTCTTACCCCCAAATAAAGCAACGAATATAGAGGATAGAGAAATCTTTCGCCAAACGACGGAAATTCGCCAGATGTTTTCCCATATGCACAAGCGAGGATATTTCTTTCGGGTGTACAAAATAGGTGGTAACAATCACGATGAGTTATTGTACGAAGCTTTTGACTATCGGCATCCTCCTTACAAATTCTTCGATCCGCCTTTAAAAATTCGTAAGGGAGAAGGATTGCGTACCGTGGTGGGGTACGATAATGATACTGATCGAGAAATCAAATACGGGGTGACCTCAGAAGATGAAATGGGGATATTATTCTACTACAAAGTCAACTGGTAAATAGATTGCTAGAGTAGAAGATACGAGGGCTATCAGTTTACAGTTGAAAAAATTGGCAGTTGGCTGTATTGACCACTAGTTGATTGCAAAAAATTGACTATCAATGATTTACAACTTTAGAATGGTAGCCGATACGAGACACAAAATATTGATAATCCAATTTTTATAAAAATCAAAACATCCATTTTTAGGGTCTATTACTTACTTGGAGCTAAGTGATTTCATTTAGTCACTTTCTTTGAGAGATACGGTATTAAAGATTAAGATTTCATTAGTTTTCGTTTAGAGGGACATCGAACCCACCCAATTTGAAAGCGAACGTGAATTTACATAAATAATATTGGCCAAATGAAATCATCTAGAACCACTTACTTACATGAAAAGATTCTTTTCTATACTATCCATCATTTCCTTTGTCTCATACAGTGTTGCACTAAACGGACAAAATGACTCGCGTTCAAACAAATGGGCAGTTCAATTAAGTCTGAAGCATCAGGACATTCCAATATTCAAGGCTTTTTCCATTGGTCAGTTAGCCGTGCTGCATGAGGTCAGAATACGTCCTTATTACACATTAGATATTCAACACAACTTAAAAAGTAAAAAACCAAATCTGAAATTTGCTTTTAGTACACAGCTAGGCTACTACCGCAATCTTTATCGAGATCGTTGGCTCAGTTATAAAATAGGGACGCTGCTAGAGTGGCAGTTCTTCAAGCGATGCTACTTGATCACACGCATTGAACTAGGACATGCGTTTGTGAAAGATGCAGATGTGCAGTACATCTATGAAAATGACAAATGGATTCCTACCTCCAATTTCGATAGCTTTGAGGCTGGATTCATAGCTTCTCCACGCATAGATGTCGCTTATCGAGTAGTGAATAGCAAAAATCCAATTGATGTGCTCCTGACCACTGATGCAACACTCATCTACCATCCTAATTTTGGGAGACTTCCTTATTTTGGGTTTGGGGGCGGTGTACGCTATGGGTTTTGATGGATTCACTATTTCCAATTAGGACTGTACGAAGTCCTGCTTTTCTTAGAGCATGTTTGGAGTACTATCTTCCTGTAAACAAATATTTTCCGAACCTGACTTTGAAAATAATCGCTCGTTTATCTCGATAAAGTCGCTATTATTTTCTTCGCCAGAACCGTAAACTATTGATTTACAGTTCAATCCTACTCCAAACAAGCTCTTAACATTTCACTTGAATGTAGTCTGAGTCAATATCAGAAAATCGCACAACAAGTATGCTCAGTTAGTTCATGTATGCCTATTTTCTAACTTTCACTACTCTCCGCCACCTTTTTCAACCAGTAAACAATATTGCTCAAATGGTTCTTGCCGTACAGGCGAATAAATTCTTTGGTTTCTTTGTGACGCCTATCTTCAAGCACCTTTAAACGACTTTGTGCATATACTTTCGTCAATTTGATTTTACAATCATTGATGATACAATTTTTCCATTCTTCAAAATTCCTTGCGATCATGATAAGCTGTTTAAGAAGTCATTGGTATCAATGCGGAGTAAAAGTCGTTGTTCTCCATGCTTTTCGATACTTGGACTTCGATGCAAAATAGGATTAGCGCCTTCGCACAATGCCCCTTTCAAAATCACGACATCACCGGTACTAGCTTGTTGTATCAATTGCTTGTCTGCAACGATTTCTTGATTACTACCTCTCGCAACCGCTTTTTGATTAACCGCTTCGTCAGGCAACCAAAGTGTTCCTTGTCCGATGTAGGTACACAGCATTCGCAAATCGTTAATATCCGTGTGAAATCTACGACACATATTTGTTTTGACAGTCGCGAGCAATAGACGATAAGAAGTCGCTTTAGTTATTTTTTGGAAGCTGCTCAATAGCGCTGAAATATCTGCCAAGAGAGCAGGACACTCAGGTAAATTGTGGTCAAAATAGTTTTCCAGCGACAACAGAACCTCCTCTATTGTTCCTTTGGCTCGACATTCAATATTTTGCTCCCTAATCTGGTCTAGTTCTCCATTTAATTGCTGCGTATCGCGTTGATAAATTGCAATATTTTTGGATGACAGATGAATATCTTGCAAAATTTGAGGATGGTGTCCGATTGCTGCATTCTGGTACAGAACTGCTGTTGGTATCATATTGATCGGTATTTTTTTATTAAAATCCATCATTAAATTGGCTGGTTTTTTGTAGCTGACCCACTGGTGAACGACCGCTGGAAGGACAAAGGCGAACAGCAGCCAAGTCCCTGCCCTAGAATTTCTTCTTTATTGACTTGCAGATTTAAGTCGCGCACCGCGGGAACGCCTTTGAAAGACTTGTTCGCTTGTTGGATTTGTATCATAACACATTCTATTAATGCAACATTGTTGCGAAAATAAAAAATGTTTTTGAGAACTTGAATTAGGAGTGCACGAAATCTTATTTTTCTCAATAGAAAACAGTCTGAGTCAACGCAACTGTTTGGTGTATTCGCTGGGCGTACAGCCACGCAGCTTTTTGAAAGAAGCGTAGAAGTTAGATTTGGATCGGAAGCCAACCTCATAGCCAATGCCCTCTAAGGAAAATTGATGATTGGTTTGTAAGAGTTGGCAGGCTGCTTGAATGCGGTATTCCTTGACATAATTAGAAAAAGTAGTACCCAAATGTTCATTGAGGTACTGAGATAAGGTGTGCGGACTCACATCGACTGCTTGCGCTACTTGCTTTAGCTTTAGATCAGATTGCCGATATAGTTTTTGCTCTTCCATTACGTATGCCAAACTAGTCGCTAGTGTCAGTTCTTGCTCTTTATCAATGCGCTTGTTGTTGTAACGTTGCTTGATACCATGTAAAACGAGCGATCTTTTAGGATGGAAAATTAGCCCACCTGCTAGTAAGTAAAACACAAAAGAGAAAGTGATCGGTCCAAAAATATAAGTCGGAAATCCAAAATAGAGGATAGTATTGAAAACCATGCAAATCAATAAGTTGGTGAAAAATACTACCAATAGCCATTGCTCAATAATCGTGTAGGATTTAGATGCTTTATAAAAGGAACGAAACAGCGGTTTTAATTGAATCGCCGATGCCACGACATAGATCATCCATACGGCATAGATGAATTGAACCATGAGCGGATTCCAGAGGTCAGGGCGACTCGAATACGGGAAACAGATGCCGACCAAGAGCGTTAGTGCAAGTAAGGCATATAGGTGTCGTTGTAGTGCTTTTTTGTGATCAATCGTCGGTTGCAACATAGATTTGAGGTAGAAAAACAGGAACGGACCAATGAAAACACAAGCCGACAGACCAACTTGTAAAATGAGCTTGGGCAGATCATCCAAAAAATAGTAAAAAACAGACTTACCAATGCGAATCGTCAACATCAAAAGGAGTAGCCCAAACAACTGATTCTGGAGTCGCTTAGGCTTGATCCAAAAGAGAAAATATAAACCCATGAGCAGTCCGTTGAAAACGCCCAGCCCGCTGAAAAAGAAGAGCAGTTGGTTCGCCATATCTGTTTCCATATTTTTTGCTCAAACGTTCATCAGTTGTCCAAATCTTTTAGTCCCTTTTGAATAATTTCCGTAATTTTTTTGATCAAACTATTGTCATCCAAATTAACTGGAATTTCAGACTTTTCTAATGCTCCTCTCACCGCCGCGATCAGTGTCGTGTATTCTTCAAATCTTTGCGTCAATAAATGGGTATCGTTCGTTTCCCAATACTCGCCTTCGTCGCTGACTTCAAAAGATTGAAAGTATTTTTTATCCAAATAGCGCAGCAGCGAAATTATAGCAATATGAGCTTCTACGCCCGCAAACTGTGTCTTGGTATGTAGCCAATAAACAAAGTCAAATTCAGGATACATCTTTGCGGAAAACACCCCAAATATACTCATCAATTTGCCAGAAGGTGCAAAAGTCAAGCAGAGGGTTTCGCACTCTGGCGGCGTGATGTGAATGCCTCGGATTCGGATACCTTTATCGGTTTGTGTTTCTGGCAGTTCGGTATCGTCTTCCAGTTCCACAACCTCATCGACTCGCTGACTTTTCCACTCCAGTGAATTGGCAATATCTTCCACTTCGTCCACGAAAGCTGTGAGTTGCGCCATGGATCGAAGTTGTCCCTTTAGATGTATTGATAAACCCATTTTAGAATCTCTATTTGTTGAGTAGTTGCTTTTTGATATTTCTAATGCAAAGTAAAACAATTTCGGCTCATTGTTGAATTTTGTACAGATGGCTTCCGACTTAGCAGTAGACATTGGTATCAAAAACTGCTCGGTATATATTTCTAAAGTGTAAGCTCAAGTATACACGTCACGTATGCTGACCATTTAAGGCATGTAAGGGCATCTAAGTGGATATAGTAGGAAGCAATAGCCTTATAATAGTGAAAAACCGTACACTTCTATATTTTTGAATACTCTAGTACTAAGGCTGACCGATCAGTGGGCGTTTTACAGTCTTAGAGGGCATCCTTGTTTTCTTTGTTTCCGTTGTCCCTTTGTAGTTAAATGTCCGCTCGGAAAGCACTTGAACTTATCCTTTCATTTTGTCTACAATCAAGCATAAGTTCTACAAATATTGAAAATATAGCCTATTTACGACTATATTTGTTCTACAAATAATGAATAAATGAAGAATATTGGCTATTTGGAAGAAACCATTCTGCTGCTCATTATGAGTATGGAAGGAGAAGCCTATGGCTATTCCGTGAGTGAAGCTTACAAAAAATACATGGGCAAGTCCATTTCTATTAGTGCCGTGCATACCGTGATGGCGCGCATGGAACAAAAAGGATTGATCGAGAGCAGCATGGGTGGCGCAACGGCAGCACGGGGTGGACGACGCAAACGCATTTTTGAAGCGACGGCACAGGGCGTGGAAGTCATTGCCCAAATCAAAGCGACCCGACAGCAATTGTGGGACTTAATACCTGATTTGAAATGAAAGTAAGACCACCGCGATGGGCAGACCAATTCCTGCGATGGTTCTGCTCCGAAGACTTAATAGAAGAAATACAAGGCGATCTGTACGAGGCTTACCAGCATCGTTTGGAACAAGACGGCAAATGGCAAGCCGACCGACAGTACATTGCCGATGTTTTCAGTTTTTTTCAACCGTACGCTTTCGAGCAGTACTCCAGCGTAAAACAATTCCTTCCTATGTTTGATAATTATTTCAAAATCACAGTCCGCAATATTATCCATCGTAAAGGCTTCACGACCATTAATTACATTGGATTGACGGTGGGCATAGTAGCGGTACTTTTCATTGGATTGTACCTCAAACACGAATGGACGTACGATCAGCACATCCCCGATAGCGAGCGCATTTATCGGCTCATGAACAACTACCGTGAGCAAACCTACTCCAATATGAGCTTTCCAGATTATTTCAATTCGTCTTTTGAAACGCAGTTCATGCTAGCCAATCATCTGCGTGCATACGAGGAAGTCGAAGAGGTCTGTCATTTTGTGCCTTCGCAGTCCGATATTGGTGGTAATGACCAGTTTTTTGTCGATGTGGATGACAATCGTTTCGTTATCGAAAATGCACTGTACACCAATACTGGTCAAGCTTTCCAAGCGATTTTTCCCCAACAATTTTTGATGGGAACAGCAGCCACTGCTTTCTCTGATTACGGAAAGATCGTGTTGACCCAAAAACTAGCAGCACGCTGCTTTGGTAAGGATTGGCAAGCACAAGAACTCATTGGGAAAAACCTATTGATCAGGGAGGAAAACTACGAGCTGGCAGGTATCATTGAAGATGTACCCGGCAACACCCATTTTGATTTCGATTTTATTGTTCACCAAAAAATGATTCCTTCTTGGGGGGCTTACACCTATCTGAAGTTAGCTCCGAATGCACAAATCACATCGGTCGTATCGCAACTGAACGAATCCGTTGATCGGGTTTATCCAGGCTACTGGGAAGATGAATTGTCAAAAGGTATCATTGCCATTGCGCTGACAGATATTCATTTTTCATTGGGTAGTTTGTACGAACTCAAAGCCACTGCCAATACAACCTATCTCAGCACTTTTGCTTTCATTGCAGGCATCATTTTACTTATCATCGTCATCAATTACACCAATCTTTCCATTGCCATGTACACCGATCGGCAAAAAGAACTCGGTATGCGTAAAGTCTTGGGTGCGAGGGCGCAAGATATTTCTTTTCAACTTCTGATGGAGGCAATTCTATTGGCATTGATCTGCCTACCTGCTTGCTGGCTCTTGCTACGACTCTTGCTACCAGCCTTCAATGAACTCATGCAGATTAGTATTCCCATGGCGAGTACTTGGCACTGGAAAACGCTGCTGTCGCTTTTTGCTTTGTTGCTATTCACAGGCATTTTCAGTGGATTGTATCCCGCTTTAGTCTATGGCAATCGTTCTTCCCTACACCTTTTTAAACGCAAGATGAAATGGACAGGTAGTCATCGCTTATTCAACTTCCGAAATGCGCTACTTACGGGACAGTTCATCATGGTAATTGCGCTGCTAAGTCTCACCTATTTTATCTACCAGCAGATGAATTACATATCCACAAAGGATTTGGGCTTTCAGAAAGAAGGTATCATCTATTTTCCTGTGGACGGTGCAGAAAAGTTTCAGCAGATGAAGGAAAAATGGCTGGCTTTACCAGAGGTAGCCGCCGTAGGCGCAAATGCTATTCCTGGTCAAGCTATGGCTAATCAATTGACCTACAAAATGGCAAATACGGACGTCACTTTTGCCGATGGCAACCTCACCTATTTTGATTTGGGTAATGTAAAAGCACTGGAACTCGACTGCGAAGCTTGCCAACAACTGGAAGCGGGTAAAGAACGGATTTTCGTACTCAATCGAACAGCGGCTGAAAAGCTGGCAAAAGTCAAAGGTGTCCGCTCCGAAGCACTCATTGGACAAACCATCGTCACCGAGCCAGAATATCAAAATGAAGATCAGAGTTTTGGGTTTCCCTACGTGATAGATGGCATCATCGAAGACTACAATTACCACAGCCTGAGAATTGAAACCCAGCCCATGCTCATCGAAATACACGCTAATATTCCGTGGGTCTACTACGCTTTGATTCGCGCCAATACCAATAATTGGGCAGCTAGCATACAACAAATAAAAGCGGCTTACAATGAAGTGGAAGCAGTGCGTCCTTTTAATTTTACCTTTTTGGAAGATCACCTCAACGAATTGTACACCGCCGAACGTAGAATGGGCATATTACTAGCAAGTTTGAGCCTGATCGCACTCCTACTGGCTTTCATGGGCTTGGCAGGTGTCGTTTCCTATTTGGCGCATAGCAGACAGAAAGAAATTGGTATCCGCAAAGTCTTAGGTGCAAGTGTCAATAGTATTTTACTACACTTCAATAAGGAGTTTTTGAGGCTAATCGCTCTAGCAACTTTGGTTAGTTTACCACTCGCCATCTATTTCGCGCAACAGTGGCTCAGCAACTTCGCTTATCGTATTCAACCGCAGTTTTGGGTGGTACTGCTCGCCGCTATTTTTGCTGCGCTATTGGTCATCGTCTTGGTGAGCTTTCAATCGAAACGAGCTGCTAGTCAGCAACCCGTGGAAGTATTACGATCCGAGTAGGTCTTTTGCTTTGGAAAGCAAAAAATTTCCAAATTCTCCTGAAACCAGCTACCTTGCGCTTGCTATCTTCCTAAATAAGTAACGAACGAACAATAAGTTCCGCATTTTGACCGAGCAGATTTTGTCCTGATACTACTCAGCAAAAGGGATGCAAGGGTTTCCTTTTCTGAGTCTAACGTAGGAATCCTCTCGGCTGGCGAGGCTTTTCAACATTCTCGCAGTGTTGCTTGCAGAAAAGATTAAGTATCTTTTCAACAAAGAGAACCGCTAGCATGAGTGAGCGATCCCAAAGGGTGAACGAACGATCCCTCAGGGTAAAAGTCCAGTGGACTTTTAAGTGAGAGAACCACGCTAGTGGATGGGGGGCAGAACATTCACGCGAATGAACCGCAAAGCGGACGGGCGAGGATGCCTTACCTACGCTTGGTCATAAATCGGGAAGTTATTATTTGATCG
>JBCDKV010000068.1:0-11948 GCA_038746215.1 Bacteroidota bacterium
ATGTTTTCGCTGAGGAGGAGGTCGACACCTCCTTAAAAAACCTTGATCAAATTTGGCAGGCTCGATGCCGCCAAATTTGAAAGTACACCTAATAGCATGTATTTATAAATGTCATGGTAGCAAAATGCACTTTTTTAACCCGTTTGCAGTATAATATTAGACTTAAAAAAACCACTCAAGAGATAAAGTAATGTCAATTAATAACTGAGGGGTGGGAATGACCTCATGAGCTAACTCACTGATAGTCAATAGTAGCATAGAATCAAATCTGGTTTTTGATGAAAACATCAAATTTCAGTATTTTCTCAAAAATACAACTCATTGATTATCAATGTTATTTAGTTGTTCCCACCCCTCAATTAATAACTCACAAAAGGCATTTGATGATTGAAAGTGCTATCCTCCACTTGCTTCAAAATGAAATCCGCTAAATCTGCTCGCCCAATTTTTGTGCTGGCATTGACACCCACCCACCCGACTCGGTAGTTTCCTACTTTTTCTTGATTAGTGAGCCGAGGACCTCGCACAATCGTCCACTCTACTCCACTTACTGCTAGCACTTTGTGGTGTTCAATCGCATCATTGAGTACTTTCGGAACGGCAATTTTCATAATGGTTCGAATCATTTTATCCGCAAACTTGGGCTGATCTTTTTCTGGATAAGGCAATCCTCCGCCCGAAAGAGAAATGATTCTTTTCACACCCGTTGCTTTCATGGCAGCGATGATGTTTTTTGTACCATTGGTTTGCAACCAAGCAGGTGAATCCTTGACATGCCCAAATAAACTTACTACCAAATCAGTTCCTGCCACAACCGCTTCGACAGATGATGGATTTAGAACATCCCCTTGGAAGACTTCTAAGTTTGGATGACTGAATTTTATCTTTTCGGGAGTTCGCGCAAGTGCTTTGATGGGATAATTATGGTGCAGCGCAATTTTTAGGAATTCCGAACCAGTCTGACCTGTTCCACCGAATAAAGCTATTTTCTTCATTTCAAGCTCAATTTAAGTCTACTAACTTATTTAGTAAAGACCCAAAAATAGCCACCTTTGAAGTACGGTTAAAGAATTGTAATACCTACCTTTTAGTAAGTATGAAGAACGAAGCAATACGTGCCACACTTAAACATGCGCTAAGCAATACAAAAAGCGCAACGATATTTTGTTAGAAGTTGTGTTCGCGTAAGTGTAGCAAGAGCAAAAACTCAGGAGACGACCATAAACTTTTATCAAAATTGCATACCCGTCCAACTAACTCATTTACCCGTCGAAGACCGCTGCCGCCACTTAAAATTCCATGTCACGGATGGAATGACTGGAAAGAAAGACACCTGCTTCCCAACCACTTCCACATCGCCTGTCTGTGCATCCTGTTCTGGAACATAATAGAAAAACAGCGGATTGCGATTGTCGTAGATATTATACATAGCAAAAGTCCAACTGGAACTAAATCGCCGATTCGATTCGGGTTTAGGGGTCAAAGTAGCCGAAAAATCTAAGCGATGATAAGGCTGAATACGTTCACTATTGCGTCTGCCAAAGAGGAAATTGACACTTTGTTCGGTGATAAAGGCACTTTTGATGGGCGTAATAGGCGTGCCAGAAGTATAGACGAAAATCGCTCCGATTTGCCATTTGGGATTGATTTCGTAACTCAGCAGCGCAGAAAAATCATGCGGACGATCTTGCAAAGCAGGATAAGGGCGGCCGTCATTGACCTCTGGAAACAGACGAGTCGTACTGGAAGCCGTATAACTTAGCCATCCCGTCAGATCACCTTTGCTTTTCCGCAGATAAAACTCCATACCGTAAGCCAAACCGTCGCCGAAAACGAACTGCTCTTCTAAATCATCGGTGGGATCGTTCACGTAATTTTCACCATAGTCAATTTGGTTGTTGAACTCCCGAAAATAGCCTTCGACAGAAATTTCGTACGTATTGTCTTGCAAATTGCGGAAATATCCCAGAGACGCTTGCCAACCGCGCTGTGGTTGCACTAAATCGGTACTCGGCACCCAAATATCCAAGGGCAAAGAACTCGCAGAATTGGTCACCATATGTACGTACTGATTGGTATACGCAATGCCTGCTTTGAAAGAGCTTTCATCCGTCAGCGTGTAGCGAGCAAGTATGCGCGGTTCGATACCATAATAGGTCGTGACTATTTGATTTTCTTTGAAGGTCGCGCCTGTCACCAAAGAGGTGTAAGGTCCAAAAAACTGGTAAGCGGTCGCGCGAATTCCTACGTTTAGGTTGATGAGTCCTTTTTTGTCCAAATCGAATTCGTCTAGGGCATAGATGGCGTATTCATTGCCGAAACGCACACCAGATTGCCCGAATAGATTAGTTTCACTACCGACCGCAGAAATATCTGTCACATTGGGGGTCAATTTATGGCGAATGAAATTAATGCCGAATTTAGCATCGTGTGGACGCTTTTTGGGCGTAAAGTGATAGTCAAAATCAATCTTTCCGTTCCAATCCGCTACGCCAGATGTAATATTAGCATCTAGTCCAAATTCTCGCCCGATGAAAGCGTAGTCGTATTCGTTGTAGATGATGGACGTATTCATAAATAGGTTGCTATTGATCTCTCGATTCCAGCGTGCCGTGCCCGTCAAATTACCGTAGTTGATACCAAAATTGGCATCGCGAAAGCGAGAAGCAAAATTCAATAAATCACGCCCGAAATAGCCACTCAGATACAAGCGGTCTTTTTCTGAAAATTTGTGGTTGACCTTGGTGTTTAAATCGTAGAAAAAGTAGTTCGTGCCATCAAAATCCGAACCTTTCAGGAAGGGTCGTGCGAGATCGTAGGCGTAGGTGCGGCGAGCAGAAACGATAAAAGAAGTTCTATCTTTCCAAATCGGGCCTTCGACGGTGAGGCGGGAAGAAACAATACCGATACCGCCTTCTACATTAAAATCTTTGTTGTTGCCATCCTTCATTTGGATGTCGATGACAGACGACAAACGCCCCCCATAATTGGCAGGCATCGCCCCTTTGTAGATCGTTGTATTTTTGAGCGCATCGGGATTGAATACCGAGAAAAAACCAAGGATGTGCCCCGAATTATACACAACTGCCTCATCGAGCAAAACCAAATTCTGATCTGCGCCGCCACCTCGTACAAAAATACCCGAACTGCCATCGGATGCCGAGGTGATACCAGGACTATACTGCGCCAATTTCAGCGGATCGGGTTCGCCCAAGAGTGCAGGTAGTTCCTTGATTTTGTTGAGGGGCAATTGTACGACACCCATCTCGGTACGTGCCACATTGCGGTCTTCGCGACTACCCGTTACGACCACTTCCGTCAATTCCACCCCTTCGGACAGTTGGATATCCAATCTGACATCGCCGCCTCCACTTAAGTCTAGCAAAGTGTCCTGCGTAGCGAATCCAGTGTAAGAAAAAGTTACCCGATAAGTATCGACGGGAACGGTAATGGAGTATTTACCATAGGCGTTGGTGCTGGTGCCGATCAGTGGATCGAGTTGCACGGTAATGTTTGCACCAATGATGGTTTCTCCCGTACTGGCATCTTCCACTGTACCATTGATGGTCGCTTTTTGAGCAGATAAGTAGGCACAAGCAGATAGTAAGAGTAAAATGATAAGGATAGATGACCGCATTTTGATGTTTTACTAGTGCAAAACACTATTTACGATTGTTCTTACGGATAGGTTGCAATTGGGCAGCTTTTCAGAAAGGATACAATTTTATTTGGTTTTTGGGGTATGCTTGTTGCGCGATCCAAAAGTTCTATCAGGATTCATTCAAAACACAGCTCAGAACTTTGTACTCCCTAGCGATACAACAACAACCGTCTACTGTGCAGACCTCTATCGCTGCGAATACTAAACACGTAAATACCATTGGCGACAGGCGCGTTCAAGTCGAAATCAAAATCTGTTCCGCCTTGCGCTGAAAGACTATCTTGTTGAACAATTTGTCCATTCATGCTACTCAGTGTCAAAATTAATGCACCTGTGATAGGTGTTCGGCTAGTCACCTTAATTTGATTAGCGGCTAGTTGTGGATAAACCAACCAATTGGCATCTGCATTTGCATCTAAATCCTTGGTGCTGGTACTTACGCCCATTTTGTCATTGCAAGCACCGATGTTGGGTGTCCCACTAATCAGATCAATTGGATTACCATAGAAATCGACGACTGGATATGCAGGAATGTCTTTGAATACGCCGTAGCCCGCATTTTCTACGATTGGACCAGGTAGAGCTATTCCTGCGTTGATGACTGGACTACCCGTTCGTATCTGATAAGCGGCTTCATTATCACCTGTTTTAGTGAATGAAGGATTGCCTATCACTGGATTTTCGTCCATATTCATCCAAGTCTCGTTCACTGTACCTTCAAAAAGGTTGTTCTTCATAAAGAGCGGTATGCCATTGTCAAATATCTTGGGGTTCTGATCTGCCATACCTGCACCATTGGTAGAAGAAAAAATATTGTTGTAGACAAACATATTCTTGGCATCCATGAAAACACTAGTGGTGAATGGCTCGTCGATTACAACGGTATTATTGTGGATGTATACACCATCACTCAAATCCAAACCGCCATCTGCCCATCTATCAGAATAGACGTAGATGGTACTATTGCTGCGTTCCCAGTTGGATTCCCTGAAACCACTGTTGACACTCACATTGAAGCGATAGACGGCATTTTCATTGCCTTTTAAAATTTCTACGAAACCACCCTCACAATCGTACATGTAATTGTACTGCACGAAAGTATTGACGTTATCATGGTCGATATGTATGCCATAGGAGTCCAAATAGCCCCTGGTACTAATGCACATATTGTACTGCGAGATAGTATTGATGGCATTGATATTCCAAACGGAGCTACCACGGGCAGGCATCCGAGGATCGGTGTCAGCACCTGGATGGTCAAAGATATTGTTTTCGATGAGGCAGTTGTAAGTGCCGTTCGCCAACACTGCACTTCCGCCGTTGTAGGAAAACTCGTTGTTGTAAATGTGGATATTGGTATTGCGATTGATCGAATCATTACCAATGCCTTCGTTGCCTCTTCCGTGAGAAAATTTAATCCCCAAGCGTTGTATGTTCGCAAATAGGCAATTTTTCACGACGATGTTGTTGATGTTCTTTTCTTGTCCTGCTTGCGTATTGCGATCCGAATGAATGGAGAGTCCCGATACCTGAATTTTATCAAAATCTTCTCGTTCTAAAGTAGGTTGTGGCGCAAACACATCCCGAATGGTCATGTTTCTAAAGGTCAGATTATTCATCACTTTTGCTCCTGTATTTCGGACATTGATCCCAAAGGCATCTACATCGCTGACACCACCGCGCGACACTGTACGATCATTTCTGACCTCCAAACCGTCAAATATCAAATTATCACTATTGGCGACTAAGATGGCTTCCAAATAATCGCCACCACCTGCTGCCCCGACTTGTCCTGTAATGATAGGTGGATCGCCTTCGCCGTAGCCCGTAATCAAAACAGGTGCCTCCTCGCTCCCCGATCCATTCACAATGTAATGCCCATCGAAACGCTCGCCACGCTTGAACAATACAGAATCGCCAGGAAAAACAGTGATGGTACTCAGCTTGGCTAGACTCTGAAAAGGAGCTGTCTTTGTCCCAGGATTGTTGTCGTCTCCACTGCTGCTACTGATGTAGTAGGAAGGTTGACGACTGGCTTCCGATACTTTGAAATTATCTAAATCAATGGTACCCGACCAATAATGGTGAAAAGCAATCTGAATTTCTGCTGTTTCGGCGAGAAAAGTAATTGCCATGCTTTTCCAAGCTGTTTGCTCCGCATTGGTTGCAGGTTTGTAATCGGCAGATGCTGCCACTTGGTTTCCGTCTGCTCCGTACACCCTAAGCTGGCGTTTAAAAGGTCCTTTGCTCTCTACTTCGTAAGTGTAAATTTTCCCAGCTTCTACACTGATTGTTTTGGCAATTTCCATTCTAGCTGCTCCGTTGGGTTGAGCTTGAAGACGTGCAAATTGATTGTCTTCGCTGCCTCCTATCATAGCGGTCACCGTCCCCGTATAGTTTTGATTTTGAGATAGGTGGTATCCTGCTGTGGTTAAGTCAAATCCATTTGCTTGTGCTTCAAAGCTTTCTTCAAAAGCGACTTGTGCGTTCATTTGTGTAGCCATAAGCCCTAGGCAAAATAGTATAAAGTTCTTTATTCGAGTGTTCATTAATGATATGTTTTGATGTATATGATAATTTTTTAGGTGTGTAACTTATTATTAGTACACGATGGATAGTAAAAGAAGTGGGAGAAGAATAGTTGGTTATGTAATTAGTCGTGTACGAAGTTTTTAGTAATGCTTGAAATAGGCCTTGGTCAATCCCTTTAGATCGCGCAACAAGTATGCCTGAAGGTTTTTTTATGGACGGAAACACAAATTTTTCAGAAAAAAATTTGTGTTTCCGTCCGAAGAGACTAATTGAGCATACTTGTTGCGCGATTTTCTTACATTGACTCAGACTGGTTTCAAGTAAAAAGTTAAGGAAAATCAGACTTCGTACAGTCCTAGTTGTGTAATCTATTGTCCTGTTTTCCAATGCTATAAAATTAGAGGTATTTGCAGTCATATGATAATTTCTATCCTCGATTTTCACTCAACAAAGCACCGTTTTTGTATTCCAAATTGTTTTCTAGTGTTTTTTGACCGCTTTACAAGAACAATGAAAGTGGACTATACTTCAAATTCAGCGGAATGATAACCTCAGGTAAAGAGATAAACTTATCAAAAGAAGTATAGAATTTTACTGAATATGAAGACTTGTTAATACTTTTGCTGCACTTTTAAAAACAATCTGAAATACAGAATATGGCAATCGCTAAAAATTTTTTCTGTTTACAGTATTTGTGTGTTTAACTGACAATTATTGACCAAAAGAGAGTGAAATTGAGGGAAGCTGTGCAGTAAACAGATCAACAATTCAACGAATAAACAAAGTCTAGCCTTTAGCGATTGCCTTAAAATACAGAACTTATGAGTGCATTATTGACAGGAAAGGTAGCCCTAATCACAGGCGGTTCGAGAGGAATCGGAAAAGCAATCGTAGAAAAATTTGTAGCGGAAGGTGCTTCGGTTGCCTTCACCTATCGTTCATCCGCAGCAAAGGCAGAAGCTATTGCCACTGCGCTCGGAAAGAATGTAAAAGCCTACCAATCGGATGCGGCTTCCTTCGAGGCCGCAGGGGAATTAGTGAAACAAGTGTTAGCAGATTTCGGAAAAATAGATGTGCTGATTAATAATGCAGGTATCACCAAAGACACCTTAATGCTTCGTATGTCAGAAGAACAATGGGATGATGTCATCGAAGTCAACCTAAAGTCTGTGTTCAATATGACTAAGCAGATTTTGCGTCCCATGCTAAAAAGTCGAGCGGGGTCTATTATCAATATGAGTTCTGTGGTGGGCGTATTTGGGAATGCAGGACAAGCCAATTATGCCGCCTCAAAAGCAGGTATCATTGGATTCACGAAGTCCATTGCCAAAGAAATCGGCTCCAGAAGTATTCGTTGCAATGCCGTTGCCCCAGGATTTATCGCTACTGAAATGACCGAAGAGCTAGACGATAAAACGAAGGATGCTTACTTAGCCAATATTCCTTTGAAGCGTTTTGGTGGCGCAGAAGAGGTCGCAGATGCTTGTGTGTTTTTAGCCTCTGATCGTTCGCAGTATATTTCTGGACAGGTACTCAGTGTTTGTGGCGCTTTAAATACTTAAGAGTGATGGCTTTGTCCTTGTCACTCTTTGCGCTTAACAGAGATTGCACAACAAGTATGCTCGGAGGTTTTTATGGACGGAAACACAAATTTTTCTGAAAAACTTGTATTTCCGTCCAAAGAGACTTATTGAGCTAATATTACTGACTGCTCAGCAATCCTTGGGAGTTACCGATCAGTAGGCGTTTACAACCTTAGAATAGTAGTCCAGCCAATAGCTAACAGCTAATCGCCAACAGCTAACAGCCAGTAGCCTTACTAACTTCTACGCTGCCGAATCAATCCTTCTTGCACCACAGAAGCGACCAACTGTCCTTTTTGGTTGAAAATATTTCCCCTGTTGAACCCTCTGGCATTAGAAGCACTTGGACTGTCTAAGGCATAGAGTAGCCATTCATTGATGCTAAATTTTCGGTGAAACCACATAGCATGATCCAAGCTCGCAGCGATTAATTGCGTCCAAGTCGCGCCGTGCGGACGTAAAGCGGTTTCCAGCAAATTGTAGTCCGAAGCATAGGCGAGCAAGACGCGATGATTGGCAGGATGTTCCTCTAGCTTTCCCCTAGCTTTGAACCAAATGTGCCGAAATGGTCTGCCTTTGGATGGATTGATGAAATAGGGCATTTCGACAGGACGAAACTCGATAGGACGCGGCATGGATAAGGTACGCTTTAAAAATTCGGGCAGTTTATCTTCGTGTGCCTGCCGCAATTCCATTACATTCCTGACTGCTTCTGGTGGCGGTACGTTGGGCATACTGATCTGATGATCGAAGCCCTCTTCTTCGATTTGAAACGAAGCTGACATATTGAAAATAGCCTTTCCGTTTTGTATCGCTACGACTCGTCTCGTCGTGAAGCTACCACCATCTCGAATGCGATCAACATTGTAGATAATAGGTTTTTGGACATCCCCTGGTAAGATAAAATAGCCGTGCATGGAGTGGGCTAGCCGTCCTTCGGGTACCGTCAAACTGGCTGCTTGTAGGGCTTGTGCTAGTACTTGTCCACCAAATACGCGTTTGCCACCAATAGAGTGACTTTTGCCACGGTAAATGTTTTCTTCTATCGCTTCTAGTCCAATTTGTTCCAGTAATCCTTGTGCGTTGTCCATAATATATTTGTTGATAGATGATGTCGATAAATTCATTTCGGGTGTATCTCAAAATGTCGTTTTATTGATTAAAAGGCGAATTTTCGTTTGTATTTCATGCAGTCGCATCCGAAAATCTGCAAAGGAGGATTTTCGGATGCTCCAAGGGTTTTTTAAGGGCAAGAAGCGTTAAATTTTTAACGCTTCTTGCCCTTAAAATCTCCCTAGCAGAAAGTTTTTCACCTTTGAAAAAAAACTTTCTGCGACATTTTGAGATGCGCCCATTCATTTCAGAAACAACTGCATAAACGTAATACTCAGCCAGCGGTCAAACTTATAGCCTACCTCCTCAAAAGTTCCAATTTCCTCAAAGCTCAATCGTTTATGAAACTCATAGCTATCACGATTGGAAGTATCAATGCCCGCCACCATCAGATGATAGCCTTCCTCTTTGGCCTGCTGAATGAGGGTAGTCATCAATAGTTGACCAATACCTTTTCCACGAGCAGCAACTGCCAGATAGACAGAATGTTCTACGGTGAAACGATAAGCTGCCTTTTTTCGGAAGTGATCGTAAGTAGCATAGCCCAACACAGATTCGTTTTGTAAGGCTACGATCAATGGAAAACCATTTCGCTGTTTTTGGTGAAACCAGTCCGTAATTTCAGTCAACGTCTTTTCTTCGTAGTGGTAAGTAACAGTCGAGTGTAAGATTTCGTGATTGATGATGGCTTGTACCGACGGCAAATCGTCGACAGTAGCAGGCCTGATTGTAATAGCATTAGCTGGCATCAAATATTTATTGTGTTTCCATCCATAAAAATCTAATTAATCATACTTGCTGTACCATCTCAAGAGCTTTACTAGGACTGGTTTCGAGCATTACTCAAAATCCGGTACACATTCCGCACTTCTGACCAACTAATACTCAAAAGTCCCATATTCACTTTCTATCCTAACCTTTTCGCCTGTACCACTTTCTACATGCCCAATCACTTGCGCCGCTATATCAAATTCACGAGCGATTGCAATAACTTCCTCGGCATGAGCTTCGGGTAAATAGATTTCTAGGCGGTGTCCCATATTGAATACCTGATACATTTCTCGCCAAGTCGTCTGTGCTTCCGATTGAATCATTTTAAAAAGCGGTGGGGTAGGGAAGAGCCTATTTTTAATGATAGTCTTATTCTTGATGAACTTTGCCACCTTGGTCTGTCCCCCTCCCGTGCAGTGAATCATGCCGTGAATATTGGTACGATGCTGATCTAAAATCTGCTTAAGGACGGGCAGGTAAGTGCGCGTAGGGGAAAGTACCAGTTTTCCAATCGTTATCGCTTGTCCTTCGATCTCGATGGTATCGGTCAACTTCTTGCTACCAACATAAATGACTGCTTCGGGCGTGTTGGGATCAAAGCTTTCTGGATATTTTGTTGCGTAAGCTTTAGCGAACACATCGTGTCTAGCCGAAGTGAGACCATTGCTACCCATTCCGCCATTGTATGCCTTTTCGTAGCTGGCTTGTCCCGAAGAACTCAAGCCCACAATCACGTCGCCTTCCTGTATATCGTTGACAATCAACTGATCTCGGCACATTCTCGCAAAAGTTGTGTAGCCTACGTCTATGGTTCGGACAATATCGCCCACGTCTGCTGTCTCGCCACCTGCGCTGTGAATGTGAATGCCGTGTTTTTCCATTTCCGCAATAAAAGTAGACATCGCTTCGATCAATGTTTTGATGACCTCACCTGAAATCAAATTCTTATTCCGACCAATCGTGGAGGACAGCACAATATCATCCACACAACCCACACAAGCCATGTCATCTATGTTCATTACAATAGCATCTTGTGCGATGCCCTCCCAAACACTTAGGTCGCCCGTCTCCTTCCAATAGAGGTAGGCTAAACTCGTTTTAGTGCCTGCTGTATCGGCGTGCATGATGTTGCAGTAGGATGGGTCTCGACCGACTAAATCTGGCATAATTTTGCAGAAAGCTAGTGGGTACAAGCCTTTGTCTAGGTGGGTAATAGCAGCGTGTACTTCGTCTTTGGTCGCTGACACGCCGCGAAGATCATATTTGTATTGTTCGCTCATGGGGCAAAGGTAAGGGAATTTGTAAAAGATAGGCTAACCAAATTTCTAAGAATGATCGCGAACTAATACAAGGCGCGAAGAAAGAAGATAGTCTGTGTTACCTGACTCCATTCAAGAATGGTAAAGGATCTATTCTTGAATCAACGCAGTAGTAGTTTGTGAGAAAATTAAAAATGGGTAGATTATTTTTTACAAGTTCCCTAAGCCCTTGTTGGGATTTTTTCTATCTAAAACTTAGACATTCACTACCAACCAATCTTTCAATTGTTTCAAATAGACTTGCTTTTGCGGTTCTCGTCTAAAGCGATTAGTGCTGGTGAAAAAGTGATGATTTTCTAAGAACTTGACTTGAAGCGCATTCCAAGCGGCTTCGTCTTGCAATACATTGTGCGCTTTTAGTTCTTGGAAAAGCGTATTGCCGATACCATAGAAATCTTTTCGTCCCAAATAATCCAAATCTGCATCACAAAGAATATGCTCCAAGTGATTTTTGGGAGACTGTGGAATTTTAGTCGCCATAATCATGGAACAAATCGTTTCGATTTCGCCTTCGTTGTAGCGATACCTAGGCAAAACTTCGCGAGCAATCCCACAACCCAGTTCTTCGTGATTGACATTGTTGATGAGAAAGCCAGAATCGTGATAAAGTGCTGCCGTTTTCAGCAGCAGGCGTTCGTAAGGTGGGATAGCTTCGAGTTCGCACAATTCATCGGTGGTATGAAGCACGTCAAGGGTATGACTTAAACTGTGGTAAGTGAGTTGGTCAGAAAGTTGACGCTCCAAGCGGTCGATGATGTAAGCCTTGGCAGCGTGATAGTTCATAGAAATTCAGATTTTGTTTTGAGAAGAACGAGTTGGTTTGATGATAAATTATTAAAGCGGTACGAAGTACTGCTTTTCTTAACGTTTTACTAGAAAATAGTATTAGTCAATGTCAGGAAAAATCCAAACAAGCTCTAAACTCAATAGTTTTCTTCGGACGGAAACACAGCATCACTGATTTTTTTA
>JBCDKV010000069.1:0-11934 GCA_038746215.1 Bacteroidota bacterium
ATTCCAAGCATTGCTCAAAGCTTCGTATCTGCCTAATTCGTATTTTGTATTTAACAAAATTTTCCAGTGTGATAAGACGCTATTATTGTAAGTACTCAATACGTCTAACTTTTTGTCAGAATCAGGATTCACAGGATGAGAGGATTCACGGGATTTCCCCAAACAAGGCGCATAGCATCTCATTTGGAAGGCTATGTGCTTAGTAATCCTGAAAATCAATAAATTCTGAAAATCCTGATTCTGACAGATTGAGGACTTACCTATTATGGGTGTACCTGCCAAATGATATAAACATAATTTTATAGTCCCATCAAGACGAACTATGGGTAGAAAATAGCTTAAATGCAGTATTTTAAGTGCCGTAGGTACGAACTATGTGTTCTTCACAGTACATCCCTACAGGACTTGCAAGCATTCTTATCTTTTTTTGCTACCTACAGTTCATCCCTGCGGGATTTTTAAGTCAAAATATTGATTTATGTTTCTATAATAAGGCTTACATCATTTCACAGATACACCCCCTATTATTCGTTTTAATACTTTAAAAATCAATGCATTGCAGTTAAATAAATAAACAATCTAAACAGATAAACAAGTACGTTCGTTTGCACCATTTTATCCCGTTTGTAGTTATATCTACTTTTTAGAAAGTTCAAATGTGCCAGGGAAATAATTCGGCGTATAGCCGTAAGCTTTTGCATTAAAGCGTTTGTGAATGGCTAAAAAATTAGGTACTTCATATAAGAAAACCATTGGTTGTTCATCGTAGAGTATCTGTTGGAATCGTTTGTATAATTCGATGCGTTTGGTCTCGTCCAAAGTAGTTCTAATCTCTTCGATGAGTGCATCCGTTTCCGCATTTCCAAACCCTACGCGATTGTATCCTGTGGGGTTGTCGCTGGCAGTGTGCCACATCTGATAAGGATCGTATGCCCAAGGAGTGGGTTCTCCCGTGGCGGCTAAAGCGAGTTCGTAGTTTCGACTCCGATAGTTTTCCCTTTGTACATTGGGTTCTTGACTTAGTACTTCGATATTGATACCTGCCTTGATGGCATCGTCTTTTACCAAAAGTGCAGCCTGCTGCTGTGTTGCTCTGACATTGACGGTAAGAATTTCTAAATTCATTTCTACTCTTTCGCCATCAATTTCCTTGTCTACTGTACCATCGTTGTTGGTATCTTCCCAGCCAGCTTCTGCTAGTAAAGTTTTTGCTTTTTCAATATCAAATTCGATAGGTTTCAAACTCGCATCATAGCCTGGCATAGAAGGCAGTACAATCGTAGAAATACGGCTCAAAGACATTTTTAGCACATTTTCTATGATCGCATCCACATCTACTACGTGTGCCAAAGCTCGGCGAACCCTTTTGTCGGACAGCTTAGGATTTTTGGTGTTGATGTACCAAAACCCACTAGCATAGCGCGCTGCTGTGAAAAAGTCGTAAGTTTGATTAACCTGCTCATCTTCTTTCAACGTTTGGAATAATTTAGGTTCAACAGAGGCAATCACATCCACCTGCTCACTTCTGATAGCAGCTTCCTGTGCTGTAGCATCTCGAATAGGCTGATAGATGACTTCATCCACATTATTCTGAAAAGCAACGTCATCCGAATCTATTTGATCGCCCCACCAATCTGCTTTTTTCTCTAGTACAAGTTGCTGTCCAGCATCAAAAGACTTTAGTTGATAGGGTCCACTACCAATCACGCCACCTACTTCTCTAGCGTATTTGGGTTGTATGAATTCGTCCGCAAATTGCTGTAGTTTTGGGTTGGTATTGGCAAGCTGTTCTGCTTTATCTGGATCAATGAGATCAGTGACCGAAAATTCTGCTAACAAATTTTGAGGATCGTAATGATAGGCAGGTAGGATATAAAATCCATTACCAGCGATGGCTTCGTTTCGGATGTACTTTCCTTCTACAACAATGCTTAACTTTTTAGGATTATCTTCGTGCAACACTAAATCCTTGATGGCACTTGCATTATCTCGATAAGCTCCAGCAGGGACTCTCGGATTGTACATTGCTTTCATACTAAATTCCACGTCTGCTGCTGTGACGGGACTTCCATTCGGCCAGCTCGCTTCTTCCCGCAGTTCGAAGGTATAAACAACGCCAGTTACCGTCTCGCCATCCATGATTTCTTCTACTTCGGGTGTAGCTTTGGCAAGTACTGGCACTAACTTCAAATTGGATGGATTAATCGCTTCCAAGGTTTGGAAAATTTGCCCATGTACAATTCTAGCGGTGCTGCTGGTAGACAGTAGCGGATTCAAATTATCTGCTTCGGAGGGGTGAGCGGCAATTACTTCGTTTGTAGTTCGCTTGTATGTGACCGAAGTGGTCTCCTCAGGCGCAGGATCTTCGCAATTACTGGCTAGGACACTAAAAAGGATGAGGCTACATATCCAAAAACGACTTTGTAAAAATTTCATGTGCAATATATTTGTTCTAAGCATTACTTTTAGGCTTGAGCTAATACAAATTTAATTATAAGGCAATCGCTAAAAATTTTTTCTGTTTACAATGTTGATATGTTTATTTGTTTATCTGATAGTCACTGACCAGAAAAAGTAAAATCAAGGGAATCTGTGCAATAAACAGATCAACAACTCAACGAATAAACAAAGTCTATCTTTTAATGATTGCCATAAATCCAATCATCAATCCTTCACAAATTTAGCAAATTAGTGAACGCAAACGACTAATTCAGAGTTTCACTTTTCAAAATACATCTTTTTTTATGGCGAATGTACTCATTGGTGGAGGCACGGGACTCGTTGGTAGTCGTTTGAGCGAATTATTGGAGAACAAGGGATACGAAGTAGCGCATCTCTCCCGACGAGAAAATCTGAAGGCAAGATTTCCTGCTTATGCTTGGGACATTAAGGCGGGCGAAATTGCGGAAAATGCTGTGAAGCAAGCGGATGTGATCATCAATCTAGCGGGGGCAGGTATTGCGGACAAGCCTTGGACGAAAGCACGTAAAAAAGTCATCATTGATAGTCGAGTGCAATCTACGCTTTTGCTTAAAACTGCCATAGAGCGATTCAATCCCAACTTAAAAGCTTTCCTATCCGCTTCTGCTATGGGTTTTTACGGCAATCGAGGAGATGAAAGACTGACAGAGACTTCGGGAGCTGGCAATAGAAGCGAGTTTTTGGTGGAAAGTGTTTTGGACTGGGAACGTGCCATTGAGCAAGTGGCGACCACTGGCGTACGTACCGCCTATATTCGAGTGGGCTTAGTACTCTCCACCAAAGGTGGTGCTTTGCCTAAAATCATTTTACCTGCCAAGGCTAATGTAGGAGGCTATTTTGCGGATGGCAAACAGTGGTATGCTTGGATTCACATCGACGACCTTTGCCAAATGTTCATTCATCTGATTGAAAATGAAACTTTAGCAGGTGTTTTTAATGGAACTGCTCCTAATCCCGAAACCAATAAAGCATTCACTAAAAAAGTAGGGGAAGCGATGGATAAGAACCTGCTGTTGATTCCTGCTCCTGCTTTTGGACTCAAAATAGCATTAGGTGAAATGTCTAGTACAGTATTAAACAGTGCAAAAGTGATTCCTGAGCGCATGCAAAATGATGGCTTTTCCTTCCAATATCCTCATTTAGTACCCGCCTTGAAGGACTTGTTTGAACGATCAGTTTGATAGCAGGCAATTAATGATAATGTACGGAGTTTTGAGTAATGCTTAGAATAAATCCTAGTAGCGTTCTTGAGATCGCGCAACAAGTATGCCTAAAGGTTTTTTGTGGACGGAAACACAAGTTCTTAGTTATTTTTCCTGAGAAAATAACTAAGAACTTGTGTTTCCGTCCGAAGATACTTAATAAGCATACTTGTTGCTCAATTATTTCGCATTGACTCAAACTGTTTTCGAGGAAAGTGTTAAGGAAAACAAGACTTCGTATATCCCTAGATGATAGCCTTAAAAAAGGTTCTTGTTGAAGCTATATTCTCAGTTTATCGCGTGAAATTATATACTGCAATACGTTGATATTGGAAGTATTAAACGATTCAACAGATCAACAATCTAAACGAATCAACAAAGATTGGCAGCTGCCGTATCATTCCGTCAATATCCAAGCACCTTCGTTGAATTTTTGCTTAATGTCAGCGAACGCTCGCTCAAATTCTGCTTCTTGCTCATAAGCATATACGATACCTACGTAGCGTTTTCCATTTCGGACTTCTGAAAGCGGTGTGTAACCAGCGAGTTGTATTTTACGAGCTAATTTTTCAGCATTTGCTTTTTCTCCAAATGCGCCTACGATTACTTTTCGTGTCTTTTGGTTGGGTGGAGGTGTTGGTGCTTCTATATCAGTAGGTGGATTGGTATCATCCTCTTCTAATACCTTATCTGTATCATTGGGTGATTCATTGACTGGAATTCTGCCTTCCAAATCTTGTTTTAATCCACGGTTATTGTTGCCTGAAAAAAGACTATCTCGAAGCACAAAAATAATAATGCCAATCACAAGAATCCCCAGTACTGGAATCAGCCATTGCAAGTTGCGACTGTACGTTTGCGGTGCAGCAGTCGTATTTATTGCTTCGGCTGTTTCGGTAGATTCAAAGGCAATTTTCTCTGATCCAATTTTATTTATTATTGCTGCGTCTAATTTAGGGAGTCCATAACTGGAGCGATCGTAGTTGACGGATGCTGCTGCAAATTGTATAGCTGTTCCCGACTGAAAAAAGTGTCCAATACCTTCTAAAGTAATGCTTTCGCCTGTTTCCAGCTTTTGCTTTAAATCCGCTACGTAATTTTGTAGTACTTGAACAGCAGCTTCTGCGGGCAATTGTAGTTGCTGACTGATTTGCGAGCGCAGTAAGCCATCATCGACCAATAGATTTTGATTGAAAGAGAGTCTTTTGGAAGGTGGTTGCACATTTCCTGTCACTTGGTCGCTCGCTGCCGAGTATGATTGTAATACTAATCCTCCAAAATTTGGGATGACCACTGTATCGTAATGGTATAAAAGGTCGGCAATTATTTTTTCAATATTCATAGAAAGTTGGTCGACAATAGATAAAAATGATTAGCAATTGGTACGCTGAAAAAATCAATAATGTGGACTGGTTTTCATCTTTGCTAATCGTTTTTTCTCATTTTTGCTTTGATTTGTCTTATATAGGATAAAGGCTCTTGTACGATTTCTGCTATTTGCTCATCACTCATCAGATTTAGTCGAAGTAAGGACATGATGGTAGCAGTCTGTTTTTGTTTGATTTGCTCTTTTTCTTGCTCTGCGATTACTTTTTCCTTTGATAGTTGCTCTTTCTCTTGCTCTACAATTACTTTTTCCTTTGATAGTTGCTCTTTTTCTTGCTCCACTCTAAGCTTACCCTCTTCTGCGACAGCTTTTTCCTTTGCGATACGTTCTTTTTCTTGTTCTGCGACAGCTTTTTCCTTTGCGATACGTTCTTTTTCTTGTTCTGCGACAGCTTTTTCCT
Source organism: Bacteroidota bacterium (assembly GCA_038746215.1). Classification (GTDB taxonomy): domain Bacteria; phylum Bacteroidota; class Bacteroidia; order Chitinophagales; family Saprospiraceae; genus JAAUTG01. The sequence goes on from JBCDKV010000069.1 coordinate 5,471, forward strand.
TTGCGATACGTTCTTTTTCTTGTTCTGCGACAGCTTTTTCCTTTGCGATGCGCTCTTTTTCTTGTTCTGCGACAGCTTTTTCTTTGGCGATGCGTTCTTTTTCTTGTTCTGCGACAGCTTTTTCTTTGGCGATGCGCTCTTTTTCTTCCTTTGCACGTATCCTTTCTTCTTCCAATATGGCTTTAGCTTCTGCTAGGAGCAGTAATTCTTGTTTCATCTGCGCTGTACGTGCACGTTCCCTTTCTGCACCTTTTTTCATCCCCATCTTGTAAAGGTAATCCTCCTCTATGTTGTACTCTATGACCATATTTTCTATAGCTTTAATTGTTTTTTGCTCCAAGTTACGCAATCTGGATAAGATAATCAACTGCTGTATGTATTTTTCCAAGCGATCAGGTGTACCCGCCACTCTTTTCAATGCGTGTAAGATATTACGCAAAACAATTTCCGCTTGCTCTTTTTCATAATCGCTCAATAACGCCAGCAGAATGACTTCTGGCATTTGGGCACTCAATAATTCATTGGTGTTCAGGTGATGTAAGCTGATGATTTCAAAGCCATAGAAGATTTCTTCTTTTTTTAGCTTCGAACGCATCTGTACTTTCTTAGCACCCAAATAAACAACAACATGCTTTACGGGAAGTCTATACTTGCGATGAATCAAGGCATGATACTCTTCCATACGAAATAACATCTCTGAATCGTCTTGCGTCTGAAATTCAAGATGTAGGATGAATTTTTCTTCCGATAGGGTCAGGACTCGATACAGAAAGTCTGTTTCTCGCTCTAGCGTTCTGGTGAAACGATCTGGTATGGCCTCGTAAGCCTTAATATCAATTTTGAGCTCCTTTTGAATCAAGGGAATGAACAGATACTCTGCATTTTCTTTGAAAATACGATCGTAGACGTTTCCACCTTTTTGTTTGTTTTTCGATTTTGCCATTGTTTGGAATACTTACACTGTAAACGGGATAAATCTGTGCAAACGAATATATCTGTTTATCTGCTTAGATTGTTGGTTTTTTGAACTCCAATGCGTTGATAATAAGCGTACTAAACGAATAAGTAGTTCAACAAATCAACAAAAAAGAAAATGCACTTTTTTACCCCAAATGGAGTATAATTAAAGACTCAGCAAGTTTTCAAAACTCGCTAAGTCTACGCTTCATCTAATTTTAAGAACAGAAAAGGAATAAACGAAGCACCTAGAATTTGTAAGTCAAACCAAAGCGAATATCGAAGGGTGATTGCAGCGAGTTATTGGGAACATTCAAATTATAAAGCACGAGTACTTCATAACCTAGTAGTCCGCCTGAATTGTAGCCCGCTCCTACATAAAGATTTTCACGCCTCACACGCCCGATGCCATTTGCTCCGTCTGGAAAGCCAATATTTTCAAATTCAATTTCTGCGTGCGGGAAAATACGTGGCAAGACCTTATACCTTGCAAAGGCACCTACCGAGTAAGAGAGAATATTGGTTACTTGTACTTGATTAGCTGCGACGGGAAATCTGATGTATTGGTACGTCAGACTGACTCTTGGACCAATCGAAAAACGATCGTCATTTTCCAATATTTTTACGCCTACCATAGGTGATATGCCTAGAAAAACCTCTGTAACACCATTGAAAGATCTAAAGTTGGGATTTATACTTCCACCAAACCACAGCCGATGAATCAAGCCGCCACTTTCATCAAAGTATTCGTCTACCTTGGATGATTTTTTTTTCTTCTTTTGTGCGTGTAATTCTGTGTTTGCTCCCAATACGAGCAACACGATAAGTATCGGTAGATACAAGAGATGCTTCACCTTCATCATATTTAGCATTTTTTGATAAGTTTATTTATTCGTGTTACCAATCAAAAAAAATTGGATTGAAAACATTGAACTAGATTTTCTTTTTTGTGACGGGTACACTGCTAGATGTTTTGAATTAGCAAGGGGAAATACGGGAAGATTACATAGCTACACTAGCTGCATTTCTTAGTGCGCTTAGTGTTTCATTTTGTGTTTATCTAGTAGTCCAAACGAAGGCTAGACTACTGGATATTTTTAATTTTTAACACATAGTCACGTAGAAGTACATAGCTGCTATGGCTTAATTTTTAGTAAATTATCTTAGTTTACTTAGTGCCTTAGTGGTTTGTTTTGCCCTAATGTCCAGTAGTCTAAACGAAGGCTTCGGTGATTACGTTATTCCCTCAGACTGAATACTTTACAAGAAACAAACAATAAAGTTAAAGCATTAACAGCAATTTAACGCACGGTAAGTCCTGTAGAGGACACGATTTGTAAAATCAGCTAGATGCAGGACGAACATAAGAATGGGTGAAAGAGTTGGGAATGGTGCTTTTTTCTTTGACTGCTTTTTGCTGTTCCAAGAAGCGCATCCAGGTGTAGGCTCTCGTCGAACGCCTTGAGTTTTGAGTGCGCTCACTGAAGTGTTCTCCGAATCCTAAATCTTTTTGAAAGTGCAGTTCTAGTAGCTTGATGAGACTGTTGACGTAGTAGTTGCGCGCTGCCGTATTAGTAGAAAAGGTGTAGACAATGTCATATTTCAGCAACTCAAAGATTTTGTCAAAATCCAAGCGCCCTTTATCGTCTTCAAAGTCTACTTCAAAGCTTCTTAAATAATGTTTGTAAAGACTGGTAGTATCTATAGTACTATCTTGTTTGAATCGTTGTAAGTTGTTCAAAATAGTAACACGGTCATCAGAGCTAGATACATCAAAAATCGGTAAGCCAAAATGATCGTGAAAGACATTATAGTTAAGGGCGGGACTCAATTTTGTATATTCCATTAGGATGGCGTCTAAGTCTTTGTAGGTTGTCATCTGCAAGATTTCTGCTTGTAGTGTTGCTATTGTCTTTTCATCGACCTGCATTTTAGCCGTTAGCCGCAAGCGATCTATGGGTTCGAGTCCAATCATTTCTAGTCTGACGAGTGCCACTGCTGCCGCTATTTTATTTTGCTCCGATACCCGACGACTATCCAAATATTTATTCAAATTTTTCTTAAAATTATCCAATAGCTTTTCTGCCAATGTTTCGCGCACGATGTAGTCTTTGAACCACATCGTATTAATCATCTGCACGATAAATTCCGTCTGCTCGAAATTACTCCAACCGCTGATTTTATCTAAAAAGAAATCCAGCAAAGCCTCGTGATCATCTACATAGCTGATCTTTGTGACATTCAGTAAGGTTCTACTACTAAAATCAATAGAATTGAGATACCTTAATTCTGTGGAAGCCTTCAATTTATAGTCCATCCGTAGTCGCTTGATATTTCTAGTCGGATAGACTTTTTTGAGCATCGAAAGGCAAATATTCCGATAAATACTTTTGTAATAAGGGGACTGCGTGATGGCATTAAGTTCGTAAATAGAAATTTTTTGCTTAGCATTCGCTTGATTGATCTGTAGCTCTACAAACTGTGTACCCCAATTTTTGTAAGTAGATTGGTTGCGTTCCCAGTAAGCTAGCCATTGTTCTTTCTTATCAATTCCCAACTCCTGAAAGTCGTAGGCATAGATATTTTCTAGCAGTGAAATGGCTTCTTTTTCTAGCGATGCTATGCGGAGTAGTTTCATCAGATGAGGCGTTTGCTCGACGCTAGGGTGTAAGCTCAAATAGAAGATGATTTTCAACTGAGTTCTGCTATCAGATAGCTTTTGAAGTTGTTCGAATATAGCGGGGAGTTCCTCGGTTTTGGGCATATTCAGCAGTCCAATATCAAAGTCTTCTATCATCAAATCCTCCCAAGTACGTTCGGGTATTTCGGCTTGCTGAGCTAATAGTTTTTCTACTTGATAAATGACATCTTTATCGGTCTCCAGCTCCAATAGCTGCTTCAGCCGCAGGCGAGTTTCATCGGAAGTGATGTCCAATTTATTCAAATAAAAGTTACAAATACCATCCGTTCCTATCCTACTGAACAAATACGCTTTTTTCAAATATAGCCGCAGTTGCTGATCGTCGCTGATAATGGCATTCCAGTATTTGGTGTAGGAACGGTCTAAAATCCATGCCAAAGAATAGGAGAGTTCTTTTTGTTGCGCATACAAACAAGCCAAGTACTCAATGGCGGTTAAATCTGTAATTTTGATAGATGCCAATAAGCGTTTTTCTAAATCATATCGCGTGGCAGGCTTTAGGTTTAAGATGAGGCTATCTACTGCTGAGTTGATGGTTTTGTTCGGTTTGTACAGTATTTTGTTGCGCCTACAAAAAGCGGTCAATTCGGATAGTCGCTCTAAATAGGCGTACTCTAGTGGGGGAAGCTTTGGATTATGATCCGTTAGGACATGACGAAAACGTTCTGTTATGCGAATTACCTCTTGGGGTTCTCCTTCGGTCAGTTTCAAATAAGCCTCCCAAGCTACCGAATCATTGCTAGAATTTAGTTGTTGTATGTATAATTTGTAGCGTTTTTCTAGGGTTTGAGAAAGCGTTTTATTGATGAATTTCCCTCTGTATTTGTCCCATTCGTAATTATCGTAATGAATTGTCCAATAGTGAATGAAATTTTGCGCTGCTTCCAAGTCATTTTCCCAATCAGGAGTCTCGATGAAGGCATAGTTCTGATCAGTAATTAACAGCCGAGTGGACAACAGAAACTGCATTTTTTGGTAAAGCGCATCTAGCTTCAAATCACTTTCCTCTTTTTTCAATGCCAAACGATAGATTTTAGCAGCTAAATAGTAAAGGGCTTGCGGCTGATGGCTACTGATAATATCTTCTACCACATTTTCCTGCAACCAAATCAAACTATCTGCCACTAGCAATATCTTTCCGTGATAATCTACGGTATCTGTGAAAAAGGCTGGGCGAAACTGAAATTGCTGATCGTAACCGTACTGGCGCATGGCTTGGATGCTACCTAGGCTATCTAACAAATAGGTATACTGTTCCGCTTTTTGAGTGCCAAGGATTTGTACGTTCGTCAAGCGAGTAAGCTGATCGGACAAAAAGGCTTTAGGAAAGGCATCTTTTTCTAGTAAATACAATAGAATTTTTAGGCTGGCACTTTCGTGATAGTGCGTCAATTCTTCGATAATTTTTTTGCTCAGTACCTCATGTTTCCTTCTAAAAGATCTTTCCATCACTAAGCCGCCTAGATACTGGGCAGCCTCTAATGATCTCAACTCACTAATGTGTCTTATCTGAGTTTCAGCACTCAACTGATCTCCCATTTCAACTGCCTTTTCCAAAAGTGCGATATGCTCTCGCAGCCTGATGACCAAATCGGTATTCGTATTGGCTTCAATTAATTCCACCTTGTAGGAAAGATTTCGTTCCTCAAAAGGCGTAATGTAGAAAGCTTTCAGTGGAATAGAAAAGCGAATTCGGTCTTGATTTTTATAGAAAAAGTCGAGAAAGATGCGTTTTGTCGTAAAGTTGGTGAGCTTGAGTTCTCTAGGACTGAATAGCGTATACCTTTTTAGTGTTTCGAGCGCATCGGCTTTTACTGTGGCTCGCTCTAATAGCAGCGCAGCATCTCTCAGCGCGAATAAATCTCCCGTGCGTAATTTCTGTTCGATTTCTTGCAGCACAAAATGATAATCCACCAGTATTTTCTGCTGTGCATAGCAGTTGCTATTCCAAGCGAAAACGGCTAAGAAGCAGAGTGTTCGTATAGCTTTCTGTATAGATGAATAGTCCTTTCTCATGTTCAAGAGATAGTCGGTACGCTAAGCTTGATGCTGATTATCTCAAAAAAGTTAGAGCATGTTTAAAAATTTATTTAACTGATTATCAATAGTTTGCGGGTTTGGCGAAGAAATAATTTGTAAGCATATCGAGATACGTGAATAAATTATTTCAAAGCCAAGTTCGTAAAATATTGGCTATCACGACGATAAAACTTAAACATGCGCTTATTATTTCTGTACTTTCAGGTATTCAGAGTAGAACATAACTATTACGTAAGACTAAGGAAGAGTGTTGCGAATGGCCAGCTAGTCATATTAGCCTTTGTCCTCGAAAATAAATTTGAAACGGGAAATCATTGTTTTTGTGACATTATTTCAACGCTGTTCACAAATGTTTTGCCCTACATCAAGATCATTTTAGCTACCCGTATCCGAGGTAGAAAATTATCTACAATTTTTTTCGATTTAATTTTCCGTCATAGTACGTTTCTATAAAGGTAAAAACAATTTACAGAATACACAAAAATGAGTCAGTATTCCTAGTATGGCAATCGTTAAAAGCTAGAATTTGTTTATTCATGGGAACAACGGGCAAAATACTCCATTTTGTGGCAGTGATAGTTTTACTAAACTTTTAAGACTCAGTAAAGCGTTTGAGATCGCGCAACAAGTATGCCCAAAGGGTTTTTATGGACGGAAACACAAATTTTAACTTATTTTTTGGAGAAAAATAAGTTGAAATTTGTGTTTCCGTCCGAAGAAACTTACTGAGCATACTTATTGCTCAATTTGCGGATATTGACCTGAA
>JBCDKV010000070.1:0-11912 GCA_038746215.1 Bacteroidota bacterium
CCAAACAAGACGCATAGCATCTCATTTGGAAGGTTACGTGCTTAGAGCTTGTTTGGAGTTTAGTAATTGGTCTGCAAATGGTTATTTTTCTGCCACTCATCCTTAGAAAATTGCTCATTTATCCAGATAAAATCACACTTTTCTGCCTTGATTAGCAAAAAAATAACTCATTTTCGACTCAAAGACCAAAATCCAAACAAGCGCTTAGTAATCCTGAAAATCAATAAATTCTGAAAATCCTGATTCTGACAGATTGAGTACTTATGCTTTGAGCAATACTCGAAATAAGTCTTAGCAAAGTTCCTGAGCATACTTGCTGCGCGAATTCCTTGCATTGACTCAGGCTGTTTTCAAGTAAGAAGTTAAGAAAAATGAGCCTTCATACACCCCTCAACTATTAAATATCAGTATCCGCTCGCTGCTAACTGCTGATTATTCCTATCTGTTTTCTTACTCACTTCATTCCATGAGCTGTCAATCGACACTTTACTTTTAGCATTTGCAGTACCTCCTCCAACTCCAATTCGTAGGGCTTATAGACATTAGAATTATCCGAAATGAGCCATAGTTTTTGAATCGTGCCGTTCGATTTGACTTGTTGTACTCGCTTGGCGACCACTGTGTCCGTAACGATAATGTAGACCTGATTTTCTCGGATAGGTTCGTCGCGCTCCACCCGTTCGCAAATGACAATATCGCCATTCATCAAAGTAGGCATCATGCTATCTCCACTGATCTCTACCGCCAATAAATTACCTTGCATCCCTGGTACAGAAAATTTCGGACGCTCTTCTTCCACCAATTCAGTAGCAGGTACTGCATTGCCAGCCAGTGCTTTGTGTGAAATGAGGGTGATGTTGGGTTTGCCTGAGAAATCTCGTTCATCCATCGAAAGACTAGCTATATCGCCACCTTCTGTAAACATTTCGTCACTCAATCCAAACAAATAGTTGGCATTCACGCCATAGCGATCAAACAACTGACTCATTTGGTCAATCGTAATGTTGCGTTGCCCTTTCAAAATACTATTAATAATGTGATTATAAGTACCCAATTCATTCGCAATGTCAGATTTTCCTTTTATTAAGTTCAAATTTTCTAATGCTTCATAGACCGCTCTAAAGCGTTGATTGACAGTATGATCTTGATATTTCGACATATTTAAAGCAAAAATGTGTTTTATTTATTAGGTAATTTAAAACTTTTTGTTTTAAATTTACATTCATAAGCAAATATATCAAAAAATTTGGTTTGAATAAAATAATATGTTTGATAATATAAATCTCAAAGAGACGATTACTTTTTTTCCTTGAATGAATGACTATGAAAAATAAAATTACACAACAAAAAAGAGTCAATGTTCCTCAACATTCCGAATACTATCGCTTGGATCACATCAGCTTGAACTTGCTGCTGAAAAAATGGTGGAGCAAGATAAAAAAACTATGGACAGTGGTGTTGTTTTACTTTCACCGCTACACTTTCGGCATTTTTAAATCGGCTCGGATACCCGTTTTTCAGGTATGTGTGCTGGTGTTCGCTATCTTTATTTTTCTGAAAAAAGATTTGCATTTTCAAATCCATATGAAAGCACCACTGGCAGCTAGCAAAGCGAGTCCTGCCAGCTACCAAACTGCGGAACAATTCAGTACGCTGCCCCAGCTCCATATCAGTCAATCTACATCCAAAGTTAATACGAACTTACCCATCGAAGCTATAGAGGGCTACATTAAGCGGTTTGCTAAGGTAGCCATCCAAGAGCAAGCAAAATTTGGGATGCCAGCCAGTGTAAAAATGGCACAAGCCCTAATTGCAAGTAATGCTGGAACAAACAGTGCTGCGGTTCAGCGCAACAATCATTTTGGAAACGCCTTTCAGGAGCAACATTTCGAGACTGCTTGGGAGAGTTGGCGTGCGCATAGTCTACTTTTTAGCTCTGAGCAATATCCCTATCAACAGTTGTTGCAGCACGGAAAAGACTATAAGCAATGGGCAAAAGGACTAGCTACTTTGGGTTATTCCAAACAGGCTGATTACGAGGCACAATTGATTAATACGATTGAAACCTACGAGCTTTTTAGATTGGATGAAATTGAGTTGTGAGGAATGAATTTATGAGCTTTCTACAGGTCTTATCCAAATAGCAAAAGTAGTCGATATGGCAATCGTTAAAAGCTAGACTTTGTTTATTCGTTGAATTGTTGATCTGTTTATTGCACAGATTCCCTTGATTTTGCTTTTCAGGTCAATGATTATCAGTTAAACATATAAACATCATAAACAGAAAAAATTTTCTTGCGATTGCCTTGAAGTAGTTGATACTTTAGTGTTCCAATCACTAATTTTTATTTAAGGCTGTACGAAGTGTCGGTTTTGTTAATATTTTATTTGGAAGCAGTCTGAGTCAATGCAAGGAAATTGAGCAACAAGTATGCTCGGTAAGTCTCTTCGGACGGAAACACAAATTTCAATTTTTTTCTCCAAAAAATAGGTTGAAATTTGTGTTTCCGTCCATAAAAAACCTTTGGGCATACTTGTTGCGCGATCTCAGGAGCTTTACTAAAATTTTTCTCAGGCATCACCAAAAACTTCGTACACCCCTAAATTTATTTCTCTAGTGTCACTTACCGAAATCTTGCACCCAAAACCTTAAGCCAAACCGCCAAGCTATCTTCTGTTGCTGTCCAAGTAAGGCTAGGATGATTTTCGGTCAAGGCTGCTTTCGTCCAGTTTTTCTGTACTACGACGACCTCCTCTTCTAATAAGCTAATTTCAATTTGATCGAATAGAAAATCAATGTGAAGCTCATAATCACGACTTGCCAATGTAATCGCTTGATCGAATAGCAAATGTAAGGGCGCACCTTCACCAGTCGCTTCATTAGCTGCATTCAAAAGGTTCGCACCAGCCGAATTGATGCGGATGAAGACATCTTGCGCTATATCTTGCCAAACGATGGGGTTCAGTTGCAGGAGATAATCGCGTTGTGCCGCTTCGATTCTAGTCTTTCGAGCAGCATAATAAGCGGCATCTGTACCCGAAAAATTGGCTAATTCACTTCGCGAATTGAGCAGATTAGTTTTCAGCACAAAAGCATCCGTATCCGTCCACGCCAATACATAGTCGCCTTGATCCACAAAGCGTACGCCATTTTCCAGCGTATGTATTTCAAACAATGCCTTTCGCTGTGCGATCAAATCCGCTCGCTGTGCCAACAAGGCAGCTTTGATCGTTTCGTCTGCTATGGTCTCATCCACAGGTTTCATGTTCTTTAGGTTGTCCACGCCATACTGCCGCACGCTGGCTTCGAACAAGGCGGCGTTCGCCAGCGGAAATTGTACACCCACGTACAAAGCTTCATCATCAACGGTTGCAAAAGCCAGCAATTCATTAACGGCTGCGATGCCCACTGCTTCGGGCGTTTCGTAGACTTTACGCACCAAATCAGTGTTTTCGCCGACCAGATCAAATAAGCGTCGCTCCATGTTTTGCAAAAAAGGTGTGCTGGACTTGCGTTCTACCAAATCCAAGGCTTCTTTGTCAATGGAGATCAAAATATCCGCATTCATTTGTGCAAAACTCAGATAACTAACGAGGCAAGCAACAATAAATAGTAGTGTCTTTTTCATAGCAAATAAGATTAGCTTATAATTGGGCGCATCTCAAAATGTCGCAGAAAGTTTTTTTCAAAGGTGAAAAACTTTCTGCTAGTGGGATTTTAAGGGCAAGAAGCGTTAAGAGCTTGTTTGGAGCAGGATTGAACTGTAAGTCAGTAGTTTACGGTTCTGGCGAAGAAAATAATAGTGACTTTATCGAGATAAACGAGCGATTATTTTCAAAGTCAGGTTCGGAAAATACTGGTTTACAGGAAGATAATGCTCCAAACATGCTCTAAAGTCTTAACGCTTCTTGCCCTTAAAAAACCCTTGGAGCATCCGAAAATCCTCCCTTTAATCAACAAAACGATATTTTGAGATGCACCCCTTATAATTAAGGAACGGAAATATATTGCAATAATCGCTATATTCACACCTAAATTCATGGTAATATGCACAAACTAGCTATTCTTTTCTACTGTTCCCTATTTCTCACCCCTATTTTTGCTCAAAATGCGGATTGTGATCCAGAAAATCCGAATATCCGCTATCGGTCTCGCGATTTCTTTGCCAGCAATCAAGTCATTCAAGATGTAGTCTTTTGGGATAATGGGACGACGCAATTTGCAATGGACATTTATTTGCCCCCTGTGAGTGATACCGAAACCAATCGCCCCGTCGTATTTTGGGCGCATCCAGGAGGCTTCGTCAATGGTGCAAAAGATACAGATTCTGCGGTTTTATGGTGCGAAACCTTAGCGAAAATGGGTTTTGTATGCGCTAGTATCGAATATCGTAAGGAAATACTGGGCGATGCTCTAGTTTTTAGACCCGAACGAGCACCTTACAAAGCCATACAAGACGCTCGATCTGCTATCCGCTACATGAAAGCCAATGCCGCTACCTATGGCATTAATCCGAATGATATTTACTTTGCAGGTTCGAGTGCAGGAGGTATCATCTCTATTAATGTGGCTTATATGGAAGATGCCGAAAGACCCAGCGACACCTTTGGTGGATTGTTTTTTAGCGATCTAGGTTGCGTGGATTGTGGGGCAAATGCTTTGGTGGGTAATACCAATTTCGATGGCGACGTTGAAGGTTCAATTATGCTTTGGGGCGGCGTGAACGATACCGATGTGATTGATGGGCTATCGGGTACGCAAACCGATGATGAACCTTGTCTTTTGTTGCACGGCGAAATAGACGAGACCGTATCCCCTGATGTCGCACCGCCTTTCCAAGACGATCCGCTCTTTGCCATCCTCGCCAATCTACTGCTCCCAAATGTTTTTGGGACTTATCCCATGCGCCAGCGACTCGATGCACTGGGTAGCAATGCACCCGATTGGGAAGCGCGGGTACTTTGTCAGGAAGGACACACTTTTTGGTTGGACAAAACCACCGACAGCGGAAATGGTGACTTTGGATCGACGGGCGAACCCGACGAAAATTTTGATTACATCGTCAATGAATCTATTGATTTTCTATCGAGATCGCGGGGCTTGGTGACCGAAGCCTCAGATAATATTACCATTACAGGGGCAGTAAGCACCCAACTGGATGATTGTGACAGTGAGAGCATCGGAAGCTACGGAGCAGGCGCAAACAACCAATATTTTGTCGTAAATCCTACGGCAGGCAGCACCTATTGTTGGGACATCACCAAAGGTATAATTCTGAGTGGGCAAGGTACGTCTAGCATAGTCGTACGCTGGGATGACGAAGCGGGCGTATCCATCAATCGAACGGGAACGGTGATGTGTTTTGAAAAAGACAGCAATGGTAATATCCTAGAAGGTGCTACACATCTGGTGACCATCGAAGACTTCATTTTACCCGTCGAACTCCTTAGTTTTAATGCCATCGCCATGCAAGACTATATTCAACTGGATTGGACAACTGCCAGCGAGTTCAACAACCGTCATTTCGAGTTGGAACGAAGCGAAAATACCAAAGCTTTTAAAACTATAGCTACGCTCACTGGCGCAGGAACGAGCGTGAATAAGACCAAATACGAATATCAAGATACGCAGGTTGCGGCTGGCTCTACCTATTATTATCGTCTAAAACAGGTGGACAAAGATGGCAGCTTTGACTATTCAGATATACGGACAGTTCAGCTAAAGACGCAAGCAACAGCCCTGCAAATTTATCCAAATCCAGTGCGGCAAAATGATGTATTACACCTCCGTTTTCAAAGCCCTTCTGCTTCCAAAACGCTTCACATTCTGGACGCCTATAATCGAGTTGTTCAACAGATCAATACCGAAAATTTAGCAGCAAGCCTTGAGATTAAGGTCGCCCACTTAGCTGCTGGTCTGTATGTGATTAGGGAAGAAGGTGGTCGAGCCCAAAGTTTTGTGGTGGTGGATTAGGGTTCTGACCGAATTTATTATTGATCTCTCACTTCTCTATCATTCCTGAGCGGCAAGCAGAGCAAAAAAGAATATGAAATTCAAATTACTGAAAGTTTTAGATCAAATCTTAGACTTGTATCTATTGCCGAGGAAAAGAAGAGCAGCCAGCCACTAATCAAGTAGGTGGCTTAAAGAGGAAACATTTCCAAAGCGACAGCAAAAACTAAAATTATCCAACTTCCCTGTGACATTTTCCACTGACGAGCAACTAACCCCAACAGAACACAGCAAACATGAATACGCAGCAACAAGAAGACTTTGTAGCGGTCGTAGCGCAGCACCAAGCCATCATCAATAATCTATGCCGCTTGTACTATCCTGATGTCGAAGATCAGAGAGATACGCGACAGGATATTATACTACAATTGTGGAAGTCCTTTGCTAGTTTCAAGGGCGAATCACAGTGGAGTACTTGGATTTACAGGGTGAGTTTGAATACCATCTTGGGCAAAATCAGAAAGCAAAAACGTCAAATTGACACAACTACTACTAAGCTGCCCAACGATCAGGCGGCACATTTACCAATAGGTGCGGATGACGACATACAACTGCTCCGTACCATTATTGATGGCTTGGAAGAGGCGGACAAAGCAGTGGTTATTCTACACCTAGAAGGCTATAAAAATAAAGAAATTGCCACACTTCTCAATATCAGCGCCAGCAATGTCAGTACGCGTCTTCATCGCATCAAAACTAAGTTGAAACACCAGTATCAAAAGCTCAACCATGCAATTGAATGAATTAAAAAACGCTTGGCAACACTATAAGCAAAGCTACGATTTACCGCCTTTGGAAGCGGATGAAATCAGACAGATGCTTCCCATCATCGCGAGCGAACATCCTGTCCAAAAACAGCATATGTTTTTCCTACACATCGCTATGTTTTTGCTATTGATTTTGTGCTGTCAAGGTGGGTAAAAGCTGTTTATGGTGTTGATTCATTTTCTGATAAATGCTTGTTTCGCAAGGTGTCATTAGGAATAAAATAGACTACTGGACATTTTAGATTACAGAAGAAAAGAGAAGCAGATTATATAGCTACACTAGCTGCTTTTCTTAGTGTTTCAAATTTGTGTTTCTGCCTATAAAAACCCTTTAAGCATACTTGTTGCGCGATCTCAGGAGCCTTCTCGGACTTGTTTCGAGTGTTGGTCTAGACTTATCGAGAGAGGACAGACAATTACCTTGCTCCGACTCACCAAATCAACAATTTAAACGAATCAACGAACCTTTTCAAACTTCTCTTTCATGCAACTCGAAGCACTTCACTGGAACGTCGATCCAGTCATTGTACAAATTGGTCATTTTCCGCTAAAGTACTACGGCATACTCTTCACGACGGGTGTTGCCTTGGGCTATGTGATAGTGCGGAAAGCCTATCTCAAAGCGGGTAAAACGCTGGAATCTTTGGATAGTCTAGCAACGCACGTGCTGATTGGCATTGTGGCAGGTGCGCGACTTGGGCATTGTTTGTTTTATGAACCTGCTTATTTTCTGACGCATCCAGTAGAAATGTTTTTACCGATCCAAAAAATAGCGGGCAGCTATCAATTTACGGGCTATTTGGGCTTGGCGAGTCACGGTGGCTCTATCGGTGTGCTCCTCGCGATTTGGTGGTATGCCAAAAAGAACAAAATCAATATCTGGTGGTTATTGGATCGCATGGCTGTGGCTGCCCCACTGACCGCTATTTTTATTCGTTTGGGCAATTTTATGAATTCCGAAATCATTGGCGAGCCGACGAACAGCCATTTTGGAGTCGTCTTTGAACGAGTCGATCAAGTAGTTCGACATCCTGCACAATTGTACGAAGCAGCGGCTTATCTACTGATCTTTTTACTGCTGCAAAGATTAGACCGATCTGAGCAGAATCGACCACAGGGCTTGCTGTTTGGATGGCTCTTGTTGTTAGTTTTCAGCGCACGTTTTTGCATTGAGTTTTTCAAGATCAATCAAGTGCAGTTCGAAGCCAATCTTCCCTTGAACATGGGACAATTGTTGAGTGTGCCGTTTATAGCAATTGGCGCAGCAATTATCTGCTTTTCTCAATATTTCCCTAGAACATAGTTTGAGACCATACTTGTTACTCGATCTTATGGGATTTATCAAAGCTTATTTCAAGCATTACTAAAAATTTCGTGTACGCCCAATTTCAAAACAAGCTCTAAACAACATTCCATACTACCGATGCAACTCCACACTCCCCCGATACGTGAGCTTCCCAGTTTCGCTTTCGACTTCCAAGATATAAAAATAAGTACCATCGGGCAGCAGTTTTCCGCGCCAAGTGCCATCCCAGTCATTTTGATAACTGTCGGCTTCGTAAACCTTATGTCCCCAACGATTAAAGATTTCTAGGTGATTATTGGGTTGTGCTTCGATATTGGCGATGAAGAAAGTTTCGTTCACGCCGTCTCCATTTGGCGACATGCCCGTGTAAATAATGAGTTCATCGCAGATGATTTTGACGAAGACCGTCGCGCTACTACAACCACCGTCATTGCAAATTAGATAGGTAAATTGATCTTCTCCTTCGCAATTTTGCTTATTCGGAAAATAAGTGATCGTCCCATCGGGATTGATGACCGCCTGACCAAATTGCGGAGTCTCACCAATGGAAATGACACTGACGCCTCCCGTTAAATCATCATTGTTTTGCACTGGAATCACAACACTGTTGGCTTGACTCGTGCTACTAGTATCATCTCTCACTATGGGCGGATTTTCGTAAGGAACAACGGCGATATTTAGATAGGTAGTGTCACAAAAACCCAGATCATCGCACAGTACTAGGCAAGCAGATTCTAGCCCAATCTCCATACCCGTCACTTCCACACAGCGGTCAGAAGTGACAAAAATATCGGTCTTATCACCAGAAACGAGCGGACAAGAATTGTAGAAATTATTGATATTCCCAGGCAAATCAGTCGTATCGACACAAATTTCAAGGGTTTGATTGATGAATAAACTATCACTGACGGTAGAAGGCTGGGCTTGCGTGACATTGATGTACAGTACGGTAAGGGAGGCATTACCATCTTCATCTATCAGCCAAACGCAAGTACTATCCGAGCCAATAGCTTGTCCTGTGTAGGTGATGCAGTAGTTTTTGGGATCGAGTTCAAAATCCACTTTATCAGTAGAATCTATATTTTCACATCGCTGCTCGATCCGTAGAAAATCTCCAAAATCTTCGGTATCAAAACAGTACGTCACGGTATCGACATTCAAAAAAACAGTGTCCGATACAAAATCGGGTGTCACCACGGTAAGTGTAAGATTCAAGCTGTCGCAATTACCAAAACTATCGCACATTTTCAAACAAGCTTCGTCCTCCCCTACTGCCAAACCTTCGTATTCCACGCATAAACGTTCTGCATCTAATCGAAAATCCGCAACAGTAGCCATATTGTTAGGGCAAGTATTTTCAAAGCGAGTCAATTGACCAGGCAGTAATCGTTCCGTCTCCACGCAGAATGAGCCACCTGTTCCCACTCGTACTGCTCGATGGACTTGCCGATCCAAGGCAGTGCCGACTCGGATATTCAAAAGCGTGGAGTCACAAGCTCCAAATTCATCACAATTAATCATATAGACCGACGTTTGACCACTCAGATTTCCCCTTAACTCAATGCAGTTGTCGGTAGTAGATCGCCAAGAAAAAATTCTAGGATTGGGGTCGCTACTAAATAATTCATTTGCACTTCCAATCAATTCCCTATTTTCGATGCAAACCGTGCGCCGATCTCCGATGGATAAATTGACTTGCAAGGTATCAACGGAAGCGCAAAGCACCCGCACCACGATGTCGTCCGTGCAACGATTGGCTAAGTCTGTGATCTCTAGCATATGATCGCCAGCCGTCAGCGGTATTCCGATGTTATTCGCAATGATTTGCTCATTGTATTCAGAAACAATTTTAGTATTGGTAATTAAAATTTCTATGGTCAAACTGCCGTAGGTCTGACTCCCAATCCCTCCCATGATGCGATCTTGGTTAGCATCGAATTGCCAATTGCCGAGTGCATCCCAGCGATTCAGCGAATCCACCAAAGCTGCTATGGACAAAAATTCGCCCGAAAAAGAGCAATTATCTACTTGCCAATTTTCTACAAAAAACGGAGCAAAGGTACTCGAAAACACCTCTTCATTGATCGGGGAGTAGAAGCCTATCGTATCGAGATTACAAGCCACATTTGGTTCTATGATCGCACCATTTTGTCTGAACCGATAGCGCCATTCCTCTCCAAAATTTACGCCAGTGCACACAACGGCATCTTGATCGCAATTGGTTTGTAGAATCAACGTGTCCATGTTAGGGAGCAGCCCACACTCGTTTACAGGCATACGGGGCGTCGTCGTAAAGGCATTCAAAAAGCAGCCAAGAAGTCCTAAGAAAAAGAACATATTATTACAGGATTCATTACACTAGGAAAATTAAGGAACAAACAAAAATAGGAATCAAAAAACAACTGATAATCAGCATTTTACAAAACCAAAACTGTGAATTCGTTTTTCATCATTCCTAAGTTTGATAGTTATTTGGGAAGCGAGAAGGACTGAGGGAACTGTTTTATAGCGTATCGACTGCCTTTTATTGTGCTATCAATAGAATTAAACAAGATACTTTACCTAAAGTTGAACGTAAATTAACTGTGAGGGAACTTGTAAAATATAACCTATCCATTTTATTCGCTCTTTTTCCTTTAGGCACCCCATCCGCTTCGCGGTTCATTCCGTTGAAAAGATACTTAATCTTTTCTGCTTTGCACCACTGTATGAATGTTAAAAAGCCTCGCCGTAGCTATGGCTATGTCTACGTTTTTTGCCTTGACTAAAGAAAAAATAGCTTCCTAAAATTTGGATAGCTTATTTTCTACAAATTCCCTAAAGATGCAAATAAACGCAATTTTTAGACAAGCTTAGTATTTAAATACCTTCTCCTTTTTGGGAATTTGATGATGTGGCGATTTGGAAAGCATGGCATCACCTGTTAAACCAGTAATCAAAATTATTGGATACGGATTTATAGCTTGTATATGAGACCATAGTAACGATCAAATAATAACTTCCCGATTTATGACGGCATCTTTTGTCCTGCTACTGCGTTGAAAAGCCTCGCTAACCAAAAGGATTTCTGTGTTTTTCGCCTTGTACCAGAACAAAATCTGCTCGGTCAAAATGCGGAACTTATTGTTTGTTCATTACCTATCAACCTCCTACGAATTTAAAATCCTTATTTCCAAAGCCTCTTGGAGGCGAACTATGGGTAGAAATATCCAAATTTTTCTGATCTAAGCACCGTAGGTGCGAACTATATCACCGTCACAGCACATACCTACGGCTCTTGATAACATTTTTAGCGTTTTTTCTACCCACAGCCCATTTCTAGTAACGGACAAATAATAACTTCCCGATTTGTGACGGCATCTTTTGCCCTGCTACTGCGTTAAAAAGCCTCGCCAGCCAAAAGGATTCCTACGTTTTTTGCCTTGTATCAGAACAAAATCTGCTCGGTCAAAATGTGGAACTTATTGTTTTTCCGTTACTTAGCCCAGTCTGATGCTGCGAACAAATTGATGAATGTCTTTTTCTAAATCATTGGATTGCTCCAACATTCTAATGAAGGCACTCCCAATGATTGCTCCTCTTGCGTATTGACAGGCTGTAGAAAAAGTTTCGTGATTAGAAATACCAAATCCGATTAAGCGTGGGTTATTGAGTTGCAAGTTGTTGATGCGCTCAAAATAAGCAATTTGCTGGTCGCTGATGTCTTTTTTTGCTCCCGTAATAGCAGCATTGGAGACCATGTAGATGAAGCTATCGCTCAGGGCATCAATTTGCTGGATACGCTCTTCACTCGTCTGCGGGGTAATGAGAAAGCTGACTTTCAAAC
>JBCDKV010000071.1:0-11899 GCA_038746215.1 Bacteroidota bacterium
AACAAGTATGCTTGGTAAATCTGTTCGGACGGAAACACAAATTTCAACTTATTTTTCTCTAAAAAATAAGTTTAGATTTGTGTTTCCGTCCATAAAAAACCTTTGAGCATACTTGTTGCGCGATCTCAAACACTTTACTAAGTCTCAAAAGTCTAGCAAAGCTGTCTCTACCACAAAATGGAGTATTTTACCCGTTATTCGCATAACAAATAAACAAGTATATCTAGGTGTACAAATTCATTCTGTTTGCAGTGAGGTGTTTTTTTACCCAATTTCATCCTCCTAACTTCATACCTAAGTAAATTGCCCCTAAACAAACCAAAAGGCTAAAGCCGATATTTGCCAGTGCTAAAAAAGGATGTCCATTGGAAAAGAGCGCGAAAGTTTCGACAGAAAAAGTCGAGAATGTGCTGAACCCACCACAAAAACCAGTCGCAAAGATTAGGGCATAGGTACTGGATAAGGCACTTCGCTGCGTCAAAGCGACCAAATATCCCAAAACGATGCAACTCAATATATTGGCAATTAGGGTAGCGTAGGGGAACGTCAAGTGATAAGATTTCATTACTACAGCGATGCCGTAGCGACAAATGCTGCCTAAGCCGCCACCGAGAAATACGTAGAGAAAGTTCATTTTTTTGTTTTGATATGTTTATGAATTTGTAAGGAGGAATTGGTTCTTTCTTGCTCGAATCGCTAATCCCTATTTAAGTATGAAGTTTTGAGAAATATTTGAAATAAAGTTGAGTGAAACTCTTGAGATCGCGCAACAAGTATGCCTGAGGATTTTTTATGGACGGAAACACAAATTTTTCTGGAAAAATTTGTGTTTCCGTCCGAAGAAACTAACTGAGCATACCTGTTGCGCAAATTTCTTACATTGACTCGGACTGTTTTCAAAGCATTATTAGTAATGCCCCTTGTTTTATAGAATCAGGAAATTTTCATTTTGTTTTCAAGCAAGAATGTCAAGCGATTTAATAAACTTTTCTAAGTTTGCTAAGCAAAATAACTCAACAACCAACAAATTTGTCGAAAAAAGCTACAAAGTATGCGTATAATATCTGGAAAATTTAGAGGTAGACGTTTTTATCCGCCAGCCGATAAATGGCCAACGCGTCCCACTACCGATTTTGCGAAAGAAGGCTTGTTCAACATCTTGCAAAACCGCATTGATTTTGAATCGACCAAAATGTTGGATTTATTCGGTGGCACGGGTAGTCATAGCTACGAATTCATTTCGCGTGCTTGCTCGGATGTGACCTATGTAGATAAATTTCCGGGTTGTATTCGATTCGTGAAAAAAACGGCTAAGGAACTCGCTATCGAAGATGCCATACGGGTGGTTCGGATGGATGTATTTAAGTTTATGGATTATACCAGCGAACAGTTCGATTATATCTTTGCGGGACCGCCCTATCCACTGCCTAATTTAGATAGCATTCCAGACGAAATATTCAAACACCAACTACTCAAAGCAGAAGGACTCTTCGTATTAGAACACAATCCCAACCATAACTTTGAGCAGCACACTCATTTTCAAGAAGTTAGAAATTATGGCAAAACTATGTTTAGCTTTTTTAGATAGTACGCATAAAATTCCTAATTTTGGTGAAAATTAAGTGCAATAAAATTTGCACACTTCTAGCCCAAACGAAATATTAGCTAACAGCTAACAGCTAACAGCTAACAGCTAACAGCTAACAGCTAACAGCTAACAGCTAACAGCTAACAGCTAACAGCTAACAGCCAAAAACTCCCTCCCTTCGCACACTATATTCATCAACAAAAACATCAGTAGGTGAATTTGAATAAGCGTCACAATTTGAGCGAGCTATTTTTTAAGAGCTTGTTTGGAATTTTTACAAACTGATAACCAGTAGTTTGCGGTTCTGACAAGGTGAAAAATTAGTTGCATATCTAGATACGGAACTCATTTTTCAGGCAGTCAGGTTCGTAAAATATTGGTTATCAGGCAGGAAAAATCCAAACAAGCTCTAAGCTAAAAGTGTCGATTATTTGAGTCCACCTACTCAAAAGCCACACCTATGCACTTATCATCCATTTTACTGACCAGCTTATTTTCTTTAGGTTTCATTTTTCTACTTGCCCAAAATCGAAACTGTGATCCCGTAGTCCTGACTGGGCAGGAAGCCGATTGTATATTGGGAGAGATGCCCGACGATATTGTAGCGTTCAAATACTATCAAAGCCTTGGTTGGTCGCAAATACCCATACAAATTGATGAGCGTGTTTTGCTGGACATCGTGCAGCCTTTTGATTCTTTAGAGCTAGAAAATGCAAGAGATCAAGGTTCAGAGTGCTTACGAGGCTCGACCATGGACATCGAGTGGAATGTACTTTTCTACGCAGATGCGGAAACGCACACGGGAGCAGACACGTCCCTAGTTTTTGATGAGGACGACGAATTGGTGTTCATGCCTACTGATTTGGGCGAAAAATCCCAAGCACTTGACTATCCCAATGGTACGATCGATGGTTCTATTTGCGAAATTGCAGTGACAGAGCCGCTAGAAAACGATCTCATTTTGGGGTACATTTATCTATTCCGACAGGATGGTTCGCTGGTGCAGGATGCAGGTGTAGATTATGTGGACTATTATTTTACTTATGAGAATACTGCTAATTATTTAGCGGATTACAAAGAATGTACGGGCAACGGACTGGTGGTCAATGCAGAAAATTCTGTGATTAGTACCGCAAATTACGAACTGGGATTCACCAATAAATGGCTGGAAGACACCTTAAAAATTAAAGCGGGAAATGCTACGGCTACGGATATTTTAGATCGTCATCAGCTATTCATCAATGCAGGTTCTTGTAACTCTACCGAAGATGGGTTTTCCGATAATCAAGGGGCGCATGTTGCTGCTATAGACGGACCCATTCGAGCGATTCGTTCCGTCATTGGTGCGTCTAGCGGGATATTCACCCAACTTAATATATTAGCTACTGCTTGCCGTGCGGTGTATGAGGTGTCGTTTCGGTTGCATCCTGCTAACGGATTCAATGATGTATTGGACATGAATACTTACGCCCTCAATAAATTGACCTATTACTCACAAAGAAATTTAGATGATTACCCGAATGGAGTGGCAGTTGATGGTGTAGGAGAAGCCTTGAATAATCTTGACCCAGACGAATGGTCGATGTACGAAGGAACGCCTGGCTCTTTGATCATTTCTTGGGATTACGACACCGATATGACCGTCGATACCGTTGGGCTTCGCTACAACAATGGAAACGGGCCTGCGGAATGCGATGTCAGAGCCTATTACGATGACAAAGGAAATAGTGCTTCTCATCCTTGCACGGGAGATGGTCTAGCGCATGGTTCTAGTGGATTCAGTTTGCGCACAAAAAGGTGTACAGATCGTCGCTACAACTGGAGTCAGTATACAGAGTGCTTACCCGACAGTGTAAAATTCTTTTCCATCAATCGGGTTCACTACTACAAAGCACCTGGCATGACCGTCGATTCTGCTATCCAGTATGATCTATACGCTAAGCACGACTTGGGGCATGTAGTGATGGATGGCGTTGGCATTCAGCCCGCCACTTGTCCCGAAAATCGATCATTTTTAAACCAAAACATCACAGTAGATTCCATCTATTATGCCGCGGATACTATTTCAACGCAACAAAGCGTAAGTATCCAGAGTGGCACAGCAGTGACTTTCAGTGCAGGCGCAGCCGTGCTATTGAAGGCTGGGTTCACCGCTGCGAACGGTAGTACTTTCACCGCTAGAATTGGAGGCTGTATCGCCAATCCGGCACGGCACATTGAGGCAAGAAGTCAAACACAAACGCTTACTAACACACTTTCAATTTATCCTAACCCATCCGATGGGCAAGTTAATATTAGCTATCACCTGCCACAGGATAGTCCAATTCATTTAGGAATTTACCACCTCAATGGGCAATTGCTCAAAGTCGCAAAAACCACATCAACGGAGCAGAAAGGAAAGCATTTGCTAGTACTCGATACCGCAGATTTAACGCCTGGTATCTACATCGTTTTGTTGCGCAGTAAGTTTGGTGTTGTGAGTCGAAAGCTTTCAGTAGTACGTTAGTAACAGTCAAATAATAACTTCCCGATTTATGACGGCATCTTTTGTCCTGCTACTGTGTTGAAAAGCCTCACTAGCCGAAAGGATGCCTACGTTTAACTCAGAAAAGGGAACCCTTACATCCCTTTTGCTGAGTTGTATCAGAACAAAATCAGCTCGGTCAAAATGAGGAACTTATTTTTTGTCTGTTACTTAAAAAAAGTAGGATTATGAATTTTTCTCTTGCAAAATTTTATCTGTTATTTGGAGTAGTCTCGTTTTGTCTCGGATGCGATAAAGGAAATAATACAACTTTAACCAATAAGGAGGTTAATATTGACCCCATTTTTCAGCCCTATATAGATGAATACGTAAAAGAAGCTGCTGCAAGAGGTGTAGCTGTACCTATTGAAGAGAAAGGACTGATACTGTTATTTGACGATTTGGAAGGCATTAATGGTCAATGTGCAACGTTTAGCCAAATTCTAGCAGATACGACAGCAGAACATCGAATTGTCATTGATAGAGGTCGATGGGAGAATCTAACTGAGGGATACAAAGCGTTCCTAATTTTTCATGAAATGGGACACTGCTACGAATACCGCCCTCACACTACCGACACCCTACCCAATGGTGAATGGAAAAGTTTGATGCGAGACAGTAGAACTCCCTTTGGCAATAATATTTTAAACTTCTCAGGAACGCGACGAGATTATTACATCGACGAACTATTCAATGAGGATGTAGTAACGCCAGAATGGACGACTTGGGAGAGAGATTACGAGCTTATTCCCGAGGAAAGTAAAACGGTCTTAGTAGAAAGAAAAAATGTACGAACATTTAATCAGTTATTTGATCTTTCAGGCAACTATGAAATAGAGCTAGAATTCACAATCACAGCGGATATGGCTGCTAATTACCTTGTTGTGGGTTGGGGAAATTCAGTGATCACCGAGTCGATATATTTTGGTTTCTTTCGACGCGACCTTCTCATTGCTGACTTTGTTACTGATCATGGTGTGCTACACAGAAAGAACGAGTATGAACAGTACCGTATAGGTGACACGCTCAAATTAACTGTACAGAAGATTGGTAGTTACTTTTGGTATTTTGTGAATGAAGACTGTGTCTATTGGTCAGACTTGATAGACTTACCAATGCCTCGTGTATTCCTGTCTACCTCTAACAATATAATTCGTGCAGACCGAATCAGTGTGAAAAACTTACCAGATTAAACAAAAAATAGATCTTTCACTAAGTCTTACACGCCCTCTAAAATAGGACATGAATCATGGAAGGTCTGTGACTTCTATGCTCTTCAAGTCATAAAAGCCAGTTGTTTGTGAGGATAACTGGCTTTTGTATTTTGTAAAAGGGATGAGCATATGGGATTTAGGTTGCAAGCTTTGGGCGATCTGTTTTTGTGTGGAGTGGTGGGGAAGACTTGGAGTACTGGGCTTAAGCATCTCTTTTCACCAACAATTCTCTTGCATCCATTTCTAAAAATTCTGCAATTTTAAAGAGTGTTTCCAAAGAAGGCTGCATGTCATTGGTACACCAACGCGAAACAGTCGATTTATCTCGATTAATTTTCTCTGCTAGCCATTTACTCGTCTTACCTCGTTCTGCTAAAGCAGCTTTTATTCTATTGTAGTTTGGCATTAATTTTCTTTTATCGTAAAAAAGTTTTCGTTTGACGAAAATTAATATCTTTGCGCGGAATAATTTTATCATTGCCATGACGACACTTCCGCCTAAATTTAAAGAAAAGCAAGAAATTCAGCCTAGCAAAGAAACAAAAAGAAAGCTTCCTCGATTTTTGATTGTACTATTTGCAATCGGGCTTTTCTTTTTCGCTTACAAGGGTACAGACTTTTTGAAAGTAGACGAAAATGGAGAAGTAGAACTAACGCCCAAACGCTTGGAAAAGCTTCAAAAAGAACTCAATGCACTAGATGAAGCCGAACAATATGCACTCAGAGCAATGAAAGCAGGAGATTTTTCATGTTTGAATTGTGGTGATTTACTTGTAATTCATCTTGAAAAGAACGAAATTTGGAAATACGGTGTCACTTCAAAAGGAGAAGCAGGACGATATGGTCGAGAATTGGCGAAACAGCATTTGTATTATGATCTCCAATTCACAGGTGATTATACCGCTTGCTTAAAACAAGAAAAGATAAAAATCTACTCCTATGCCTTGCTGCCAGAAAATCTCAATAGAGTAAAACCACTCATTCGTCCACCAGGAAATAAGATTGATAAATGAATTCTGTAGCCACTATTCCATTTTCGTTTACTGCTATCTTACAAGCAGAAGCAATTCGAGAATCTTTCATAGACTGTATTCTACAGATAGAAGCTAAGCTGTTGGAAGAGATTGACTTTTCTGTCTATGGTTCATCATTAGAACACATTAGTTGCTGTTTCGTATTAGTCCCTGAATCACAAGAAGAAGAAGAAAGTGGCTACGAAGAAGCTCGAGTATATTTGGAAGCAGAAAAAGAGATCTTCCTTCAAATACTTTTGAACTATGATGAGTTTATTAGCTTAGAGCAAGACGCCTACTTTGAGCATCTTGCTAAGCAGTATCAACAAGCTTTTGAGCATTATGAAACTTTTGGTATGGAAGAATTTGCTTGGGAAGCGTTACTTGAAGATATAGAAACTGTATTTACTGTAGACGAAGAAGGTGAAGATGATACTGAACTGTGATGATTATTTGTTATGATTTGGTTTGTATGTGGCATATACAATGTCCCAAGCCTTCCAAGCCATCTAAAATAGGACACGGATTGTTAAACCATGATGTTCTAGGTGTTCCGCGTCTATCAAAATAAAAAACGAAAACCGATCGTCGCGCGTCTGTGACCGCGATGCTATACACTCGTCCAATGTTCTGCTTTTTGTATGATGTAATAAGAGCTTGTTTGGAGCAGGATTGAACTAGAAATCAGCAGTTTGTGGTTCTGACAAGGTGAAAGATTAACTGCATATCTGGATACGAGGTTCATTTTTCATGCAGTCAGGTTCATAAAATGTTGGTTTGTAGGAAAATAGTGCTCCAAACATGCTCTAAGCAGCTTTACGAGATGAGCGTAGGTTACAGCTCAGTTGCAAATCGAGCCGATCGTGGGAAGCGCGTCATTATTGAGGGTTTCGCTCAATAATGACGTGCTTTCTAGAAAAATATTCGCACACCGCAAGGTGTACCAAAAAGCAAAATGAAGATTTAAACTTGTTTAGATCACATTGTACTAAAACACTGATTGTAAGTCTATTAAACTTTTTTTTGACTACTATTCTAAGGTTGTCAATGCCTACTGATCGGTAAGCCCTAAGGATTGCCGAGCAGTTAGTAACAGTAGGCTCGGCAATCCTTAGGGCTTACCGATCCAATGACTCAAATTCTAATCTTAGAAGAGCAGCCGATGTGAACTATAAATCATTGAAAATCAGTTCTAAAAATTCTCTGACAGGTGTTTTGAAATTCAAACCTTCTTCAAAATCTAATACCTGTAACAGTCGTATCCTCCATAATCAACTGACACCCTTCTGGCAAATTTAGTTCTAACCTCTCTAACTTTTCCTCTGAAAGCAATGCCCCGCTCCGAGAAATATCTAAGCGTTTGAGCTTTTTTAGGGAGTTCAACTCTGAAGGTATAAAGTCAGACGAAGTAAAGAGTACTATAGTTAGTTTGCCTTCTTGTTTTGTGATGGGAGGTTCGTCATATTCTGGCGAACCTTTTTCAGGTATTCGTCCTATGACGATTACTTCTAGTATGTCTTGTTCAAATGCCTTCAGAAAGTCTAGCGTTTCCACAGCATTTTCAGTAGAACCTCCTGGTGGTGTACAGGGAGGGCGATAACCTCCTAAAATTATACTATTTTTTACTGCTCTCTCTCTCTGATAGCTCGTATTTTCAATATCCAATCTTAAAATAGCTAGATTACCTAAATTGCTAAAAGAGACAGGCAGAAAATTCAAGTCTTTATTGCCTCTCAAATTAAGTTCCTCTAAACTACTGAGCTCCCCAAAACAGGATGGTAGTCTATTCAGATTGCAATTACTTAGGTCAAGTGTTCTTAAATTTTCCAGCTTGGTAAGATCATCTGGTAAATATTGTAAGGTTTCATTTTTACTCAAATCCAGTTCTCGTAAATTTCCAGCCATTTTACCAATGCCTATTAGGTTATTGGAGTTATCCATCAAACTAGCATTCTTCCTCAATTCAAGTTTCTGTAACTGATTTAATTGCCAAAAAGAATCAGGCAAAGTTTGTAGGTTGTTATCGTTTAGGAATAACTCTTCCAAATTTTTAAATAAATGTATGTTTCGAGGTGTTTGTGCAAGCTGATTGCTACTCAAATCCAAGGTTCTTGCATACTTGACTTCTTCGGGAAGAATATCTAAACTATCTACTTCAAAAGAAAGCTGTTCTATATCCTTAATCTTTTTTCTTGCATCTTCCTCTATGAATTTGATGTCTTCTAAAATATACTCTAAATGTGATATTCGTTGGTCAGTAAAATTAGCCGTTCTGGGATCAGATATTTGAAGAGAATCATATTTTGCTTTGGCTACTTTCAATTTTCCTAGAAGATAAAACTGATTCGCTTCTATACCCATTTCACAAGAGGTAATTAAGCTTTCTAAACTATCTACATTTTCCACAAAACGAGCATTGGCAAGATAGGTCAAAGCATCTCTGTATGCTCCTTTATGAAAGAGATCGTATCCCGTGGTGTAAAGATAATCGTAGACGCTTATATCTTTGTCATCAGTTGTCAGAAGCGTAGTTCTCAACTTTTTAGCCTGTTCTGCACGTCTTTGCGCCTCATTCCGCTGCAAAAAAGCAAAAATCGTCAACACCGAAAGTGCAGCAATCGCAAAAGCAGATAAACCAATGAGCTGTCTGGAATTCTTCTTCTTACGAGCGAAGCTTTTTTCTACAAATACTTTCTCTGCCGCATTTAAGCGTTGTATCTCCATGCGTACCGTATCCAAACGCGTATTGTTGTGCCACAAATCTTTAGTGTGCCCATTTTTGTGGTACTCCTTGCTGGCTTCGTAGACTTGCTTATTGAGTAGGAATAAATTGCTTCGACCGAATTCCTCTATCCAAATTTCCATTTTGGGCCAAGAAAGCATCAAGGCTTCATGAACAGGCTCAAATATAATCTCTCCTCCTTGATTGGTGCTAGCAACGATCAATCGCTCTGCCACCAATTTTTCTAATACTTTCTCTATTATTTCTGATCTCAGAAAAGTATGTCCTATGGATTCTTCGCCATCAGGCGTATGCGTATAATTCAATTCCTTTTTTAAGACAGGACGTTTCAATAATTCACCACGCTCTTCCTCTTGATAGACCATGCGTAAGAAAATCGCTCGCATTGTCAATAGTTCCGTACTAGTAAGGCTATTGCAAAACGCATCTGCTCTTTTGTACAAAGTTGGAAGTACGCCTCCTAAGGCGTCATAATCCTCTTGCTTGAATACACCAAAATCAACCCTCGACTTCATTTGTTCATACATCTCCTTCATAAAATCAGAAAGCAATGGCAATACGCCTGGTGCATCTTTTACTTCTTTCAGAATGTCATCTACGAGCTTAGGTGGATCGAATTCTACTTGACGATTGTGGGCAGGACGTTGAACAATATCCCTCAATTCTATAGCAGAAGAATCTAATAAGCGTCTTGACTTATCCCAACGGGTAGCAAAAATGATATTCTTTAGTTCCTGCTCTGTATCTGCGCGAACTGTAGCGACTATTTTTAGGTGGGTTTGTTGTTGAAGAAGTTGTTCTAATCTAGCGATGAGTTGATCTCGCTCTTGCTGATCTGTATCATCATCGGCGATCTCTTTGGATGAACTACGCAATCGCTCCAAATGATCGAGGTATAAAATTGTCTTTTGAGAAAAATCAACGTCTGATAATAGCGTATTAATCTCCCCAAAATTCTTTTCGTCCAAAGAAATAAATAACGTCTGGAAATCCTTCATCGAAGGAATAATTTCCGCCCGTAACAAAGAAGATTTGCCGCTCCCTGCCGCACCTATGATAAGGGTTAGCTGCTGTTGCCTTATTTCTCTGGTCAAGTATCGACTTTCATCTTCTCTACCAAAAAATCGGGTACTATCTTCTACATCATAAGTTTGTAAGCCTTTGTAGGGATTTTCTTCTCGTTTGTACTCAGGCAAGTTACATTCCTTTTTGGGAGACAAAAAGAGGAATTGACCTTTGTCATGTTTGGACAGTGAAAATAGACCAGGTGTTTGCCGATCTTTTTTCGACACGCTCATGGTTTGAAGCTCCAATTTATCCCTTATATACAAATACATCTCATGTGCAGTGATGAGACCATCTCCACCCGATTGGTCATTAGGTACAACGTCTGCTTCTCCTTTCAAGGCTTCCATGAATAGAGTCGCAAATGGAGAATTCTGTTGCTGACCTCTGTTGTCGGTTTTACTCACACTTAAGCCAGCACTACTATCGAAGGCTTCTTGATCGTAGGAAGAGGAAGTAAGCACCTGCCAAGCGGGATCACTCACATAACGATCAAAATGTTGGCGGTATATTTTTTTGGGCAGACTTACATTGCTGCGCTTGTTATTCGCCCATTGAAATGCACCTGCAAAACAGCAATCAAGGACAAGAAAGAAATGCTTACAAGGCAACTTATCTAAAGCTACATTCAGGTCACTCATCGCTAGCATACGCTTATCGCTTTGATTCCTGTCCGTATTGGCATCACTCGGCAAAAGATAACCTTCTGGTCGTCCTTCTTGACTTGGTGTAGCGATGCCATGCCCTGCAAAATAGAATAGTACTCTATCTTCTGCTTTTAGCAGCTTGGGTATCTCTACTTCCAGTAGGTGCGATAGTTCATCAAAAGTCGCGTTGAGTAAGGGTTTATGCACAATGAAGTCGTGTACGGTTTCTTCTCTTAGTATTTGAGCAATGGCTTCTACGTCGTTTATTGCGTTGTGTAGATTAGACTCATATTGGTAGTCATTGATACCGACTAGAAAGGCATGGCTTTGACCAAAGCTGTGCTTGAATTTTGTGTTTGCATTCATAGTGTGTAGTGTGAGTGGTTGGTTTTTGTCGAAAAGCTATTTTTCCTCTTTTTCCAAATGTACTCTAAACTGTTTCACTTGCCAACGAGCAGGCAAATCCTTCTTTGGCAATTTACTATTCCCTTTTTTGCTACGTAAATCCTGCGCATCATTCATTTTTCCAAAGAAATCTCCAAAGCCTTTATGATCAAAAAAGTAGGGAACACTCAATCCTGCTTCGCCACGAGGCGCGTCGTAGGCAATGACCGCAAAATGCTGAGTCATACGATGAAGACCAACCGCAATTCGATTATTCAAAGTCAGCCCTTCCTCCTCTTCTAAGGAGTCGTAAGTACGCATATCCTGCCAGCCCAATTTTTTGTTGTAATTAGGAAACAGTTGGGTAATGCCATAGTCATCTCCCAATTGTACTAAATAGAAATACAAGGGTTTGAAGGCTTTAGAATTATTGGTGAGTTGTACTTGATAAGTGATAAACTGATCCTCGCTACTCATTGGAATACTTACTTCATCCATACTTTCTCCCTCTAAGTGAGTAGGGGAAATTAATATACTTTTTTGATTCTGAGATTCGTCTCCATAATATTCGTAGTTGAACTGAATATCTATGCCTTCCACGTCGAGTTTAGAACGTTTGGGAGTTTGGATATGGAAGATGCGTTCCCAGCGAATGATCTGTTGTACGCTATGATTGATAAAGTCCATCACAGTTTCTTTATCCGCTGTTGCTTCCTCGGCA
>JBCDKV010000072.1:0-11861 GCA_038746215.1 Bacteroidota bacterium
TAGCTATTGGCTGTTAGCTATTGGCTGTTAGCTATTGGCTGTTAGCTATTGGCTGTTAGCTATTGGCTGTTAGCTACTGGCTGGGGTAAAATTCTAATATAGTTGTGTACGGAGTTTTTAGTAAGCTTCGAAGTAAATCTTGGTCAATCCTTTGAGATCGCGCAACAAGTATGCCTAGAGGTTTTTTGTGTTTCCGTCCGAAGAGACTCATACAGTAGGCTCGGCAATCCTAGGGGCTTACCGATCCAGTGGATTTAAATTCCGATTTTAGAAGGATAGCCCTATGTGTTTCTATGTAGTACATACTTGTAAAAGTTTGCAAAAAAAACAAAGTTTTTGAAATAGTAAACACAGAAATTTTTGATTTTCAAACACATAGACACAGTAGAGACACATAGATTTTTTCTGCGAAAAAATACTTTTCTATGTGAATCTATGTGGCTATGTGTTTCCATAAAAAAGTCATGTTTGCAGCTTGCTGCTATAAGACTATGTGTTGAAAATTAAAAATGTCCAGTAGTGTAATCCTAATCCTTAAGTCAACAGTATTGTCCTTAGTGTAACTAGTGTTTCATTGCTCACTCCCAACGAACGCTAATTTTCACCTCCAATGATATGTTCAAAACCATTCTGATAGTATTACTACTTGCTTTCACTCACGTCTTAGTGGGACAAGATCAGCTATTGACCGTCCAGCAAATACAAGTTGAGGGGAACAAGAAAACGAAAGCCAATGTCATTCTAAGAGAACTCAGTTTTCAGACGGGTGATCAGCTATTGGTACAACAATTACCGACTATAGCCGAACGCAATGAAAAACTCGTGATGAATACGAGTCTATTCACCGCAGTCGATATAACATTTCAGCCCAAAACAGCGCAATCAGTCGTAGCCATCGTGCAGGTTCGTGAATTTTGGTACCTGTTTCCTTCGGCTATTTTCCAATTGGCAGATCGCAATTTCAGTATTTGGTGGTTTGAGCAAAATCGGTCTTTGGATCGAGTCAACTACGGTCTGCGTTTCTACCACAACAACTTGACGGGCAGAGGCGACAAACTCAGAGTCATTACACAACTGGGCTACCTAAAACGCATCGACCTATCCTATGACCTTCCCATGTTTCGAGGCAGCAACGATTGGGGCGTATTTTTTGATGCGCATTTTTCCAATCAAAAAGAAGTTGCTTACATTACTGCACAAAGTCGCTTGAAATTTTTTAGCCAAGCCGATGAGTCCATACTCCTTCGACGCTATCGAGCAGGCGCAGGGGCAACTTACCGAAAAGGGGTTTTCCAGTATCACACCGCCAAGCTGCTGTACAGCGACAACTGGATTGGCGATTCTATCGCGATCCTGAATCCATCTTACTTCCTGAATAGCTTCAATAGGCAGCAGCACTTCACCCTACAATACGACTTTACGGTCGACAAAAGAGACATTAAAGCTTATCCTATCAGTGGGTTCATTTTTTCTGCTTTTGCCCAAAAGGACGGTTTTGGCTTTAAACACGAAGACATCAACGTATTTGCTACCAGTATTTCGCACGCTCATTTTTTTGCTTTGGGCAAAAATCGAAGGCATAGTTTTGGCGCAAAAATAAAGGGACGATACACTTGGAATCGGCAGGAACAGCCTTACACGCATGTTTCCGCTGTTGGCTACAGCCCCGATGTTTTGAAAGGCTACGAATTTTACGTTATTGATGGCATGGATTATCTCTATCTGAAAACTCATTTGGTGTTCAGCCTACTCAAAAAAGAGCTTAATTTGGGGAAATGGGTTTTCTTGGAGCAATTTCGACACATGCCCATCCAAATCTATTTCACGATCAATAGCGATTGGGGCTACGTCAATGCGCCCTACAATGATTCCAAAAGCACCATCAGCAACGAATGGCTTTGGGGCAGAGGCGTCGGAATTGATATTTTGATGTATTACGATAAATTGATGCGCTTTGAATACAGCTTCAACCATTTGGGCGAACGGGGCTTATTTTTCTCTTGGGATTTGGCATTCTGAAGGAAGTCGAGTAGCTGTTTAGGTTAACATCCTTACTCAAAATAATGTTACCGTATTTTTACTCACATTTAAGTACTGTGCGAAGTCCTATTTTTTTAGCATCTTACTTGAAGACAGCCTAAGTCAATGTCAGAAAATCGCGCAACAAGTATGCTTAGTAAGTCTCTTCGGACGGAAACACAAAGGTTCACTATTTTTCTCTGAAAAAAATAGTGAGCCTTTGTGTTTCCGTCCATAAAGACCTTTGTGCATACTTGTTGCGCGATCCAAAGGGATTGACCAAGGCTTATTTCGAGCATTGCTCAAAACCTGTATAGTTTAGATTACAGCAGAAAAGAGAAGCAGATTACATAGCTACACTAGCTGCTTTTCTTAGTGTTTCTAAGTGTCCTTAGTGTTTCAATTTGTGTTTTGTCCAGTATTGTAAAACCTGTACAAGCCTAAATTAGATTTTTATTTTCCATGAAAAAACTAGACATTCTATTCGAAGACGACGAACTGATCGTCATCAACAAAGCAGCACCTTTGCTCACCATACCTGATCGCTTTCACGATGATAAACTAAATCTGTATCATCTATTGAAAGCAAAATACGGCGAAATATTCATCGTCCATCGTTTGGATAAAGAAACCAGTGGCGTGATTTGCTTTGCCAAAACAGCAGAGGCGCATAAAAACCTTACGCTACAATTCGAACATCGTCAAGTACAGAAAATATACCACGCTATTGTTGCAGGAAGGGTCGAAACAGGGGGACAGATTGCCACACCAATTGCCGCTCATCCACATATTGCTGGCAAAATGACTGTCCATAAAAAAGGGAAAGCTGCTCTTAGTTTATACGAAGTGCTAGAGCAATTTAAACGATACACCTTATTAGCAATTGATCTAAAGACAGGGCGAACCCACCAAATTCGGGTGCATTGTGCGAGTATCAACCATCCACTTGCTATTGATACGCTCTACAGTAAAAAAGAAGTTTTTTTCGTTTCCGAAATTAAGCAAAAAACCTACAGAAAAAGCAAAATGGAAACCGAACGACCACTGATGACGCGACTCACGCTACATGCTTTCCGACTACAACTTCAACATCCGACTTCTAACGAAACACTACAATTTGAAGCACCTTATCCAAAAGATTTTCGAGCTATGTTGAAGCAGTTGCAGAAATGGGGGAAATGAAGAGGGTAGGGGAATGGATATTTTTATTAACTTGCCGTTTTTAAAATAACTAGGTAACGACAAAATAAGGATTCCGCCAGCTGGATAGCACACCTATTTAATATTTCGTCCTTACTAACAGATAAAAAACACATGAAGAAATCTCTATTGATGGGACTACTGTTTTCCCTGATGCCACTGTGGATGTTCGCACAAGAGCAAGGCTTAGATGAAAGAATTAACGAAGCCTTTACGCCCATTTCCAACGCCTTCCAAAGCGTCATCTTTTTTCCAGTTTTTGGTATTCCTTTCGTCGTGATCCTACTGGTATTGGGTGCGACTTTTTTCACTGTTTATTTTGGATTCATTAATATTCGACGATTTCCCACTTCGATCAATGTCGTTCGGGGGAAATACGACGACCTAGACCATGCTCCCGCAGGTAATGCTGCACTTATGGTCGACGGCGATATTAAAGATACCATTCGGGATGAGAGCGAAGAAGGGGAAGTGAGTCACTTTCAAGCCTTAGCTACGGCAGTCTCTGGTACGGTAGGACTTGGAAATATCGCTGGGGTTGCATTGGCAATTGCGCTGGGTGGACCAGGGGCGACCTTTTGGATGATTATTTGTGGACTGCTGGGGATGTCTACCAAATTTGTGGAATGTACCCTCGGTGTGAAATATAGAGATGTAGGTCCTGATGGCACGGTCTATGGTGGTCCCATGTACTACCTATCGAAAGGGCTGACCGAAAAAGGCTACGCTGGTTTGGGTAAAGCCTTGGCAGTGCTGTTTTCCATTCTTTGTATTGGTGGTTCTTTTGGTGGTGGCAATATGGCACAATCCAATCAGGCGGCTAATCAATTGGCTAGTCTACTCGGTATGGAAGGTGGTTCTTCAGGCGCCTTGATTGGTTTGGTACTGGCAGTCTTGGTAGGGCTAGTTATCATTGGTGGAATCAAGCGTATTGCCTCTGTGACCGAAAAGATTGTTCCGCTGATGGCAGTGACTTATGTTGCAGCTTGTTTGTTCATCATTTTTGCGAATTTCTCGTATGTAGACGATGCTTTCGGTCTGATTTTCACGCAAGCGTTCACGCCCGAAGCGGGTATGGGTGGTTTGTTTGGTGTACTCATTATCGGTTTTAGAAGAGCTGCTTTCTCCAACGAAGCGGGTGCAGGTTCTGCCTCCATTGCGCACGCTGCGGTGAAAACAAAATATCCAGCCTCGGAAGGTTTAGTCGCATTGCTAGAGCCTTTCATTGATACGGTTGTGATTTGTACGATGACAGCTTTGGTGATTATCATGTACAATAGCGGCGGTGTATTTGAATACGGTGGAGAAAATGGTGCAGTCGTGATCGGTGGAGAATCCGTCGAAGGTGCAGTACTGACTTCTATGGCATTTGAGAGTGTGATTCC
Source organism: Bacteroidota bacterium (assembly GCA_038746215.1). GTDB lineage: Bacteria > Bacteroidota > Bacteroidia > Chitinophagales > Saprospiraceae > JAAUTG01. The sequence continues at coordinate 4,605 of JBCDKV010000072.1, forward strand.
GTGGTTTCCTTATGTTCTCACGGTGGCGATTATTTTGTTTGCCGTTTCTACTATGATTTCTTGGTCTTACTACGGTTCTCAAGCGTGGATGTATCTGTTCGGAAAGAGTAGAACAACAGATTTAGTCTACAAATTCATCTTTTGTGTCTTCATCGTGATTGGTGCAGGAGCAAGTATGGATTCCGTTTGGGGCTTTTCCGATGCTATGATTTTGGGATTGGTCTTCCCCAATATGATCGGTCTGTTCTTCTTGTTTCCTAAAGTGAGAGAAGAAGTAGACAAATATTTGACTGCTATCAAAGGTATGAAGTAGCGGAAGGATTTTACGTGATGAATATCTGTAGAAAGCGAGCGCAGAAAGGTGAGACTTTGCCTTTTTGCGCTCGCTTTGTTAGGTTGGTTTTACAAATGTAAAAATTCGCCAAACTACTTGTAACTTTCGTAGCTTACACAAATGTAGGGAACTGCTATAAGCTGTTGAATAAATCACCTAGTAACGTAAATAGGGGATTAAAATTCTTGCACAGTTAAGATTTGCTAATACACCTCCGAAATCTTAGTAAAGTACTTGAGACCGCGCAACAAGTATGCTTAAAGGATTTTTATGGACGGAAACACAAAATTTCACTATTTTTCTCTAAAAAAATAGTGAAATTTTGTGTTTCCGTCCGAAGAGATTTACCGAGCATACTTATTGCGCGATTTCCTTGTATTGACTCAGGCTATTTTTGAGTAAAATCTTAGGAAAATAGGATTTCATACACCCATAATAAACCAATACAAGTCATCAAACTAGCTCTAAACGAAGCTGCTCAAACCGATAAAATATCTGCCATACGTAGCAAATCACGATTTAGAGGTTTGTGCTTTGAAATCGCATCCTCAAAACTTGTTTCCATCACTTCATTATTAACGATACCCAAGGCTACATTTTTTTTGCCTTCCAACAGCTTTTCTACTGCTTTGAAGCCCAAACGACTCGCCACCAAACGATCCAATGCCGTTGGTGCGCCGCCACGCTGCATATGTCCAATGATGCTCACTTTCGAGTCGTAAAAATTGAACTTTTCCTTTACTTTTTGTGCAATCTCAATCGCACCACCGTTTTTATTACCTTCGGCAACAATAACGATGCTAAACAGCTTTTTCTTCGTCGCGCCTTTTCTCAGTAATTGGCACAAATCATCAATGCTCGTATCGGTTTCTGGTACCATGATTGCACCCGCACCACCACCAATACCCGTACTAAGTGCAATGAAGCCTGCGTGTCTACCCATTACTTCCACAAAAAACAAGCGATTGTGCGAATCTGCTGTGTCTCGGATTCGGTCTACTGCCTCAATAGCAGTATTGATAGCGGTATCGTACCCAATCGTGAAATCAGTGCCGTAAATATCATTATCTATTGTGCCTGGTAAGCCAATGAATGGCACATCATATTCTTCCGAAAATACCTTTGCACCGGTGTACGTACCATCTCCTCCTATCGCAACGCAAGCATCAATGCGATGGGCTTGCAACGACTCATAAGCTTTGGCACGTCCCGCTGGGGTCATAAAATCTTTGCAACGTGCTGTTTTTAATATCGTGCCGCCTCTTTGTATGATATTCGCCACATCTCTAGCTTCTATCCGATCAATTTCGCCGTCTACCATTCCTTGATAACCCCGCTTGATACCATAGACATGCAAACTATAATAAGCTGCCGTTCGCACGACCGCTCGCAAAGCTGCGTTCATCCCTGGTGCATCACCGCCCGAAGTGAATACCGCAATTCGTTTTATATCGCTCATAAGTAGTGCTGTTTGGTAAGAATCTCTGCAAGTATTGCAATTTCGCTGCGAAATAATGAAATTTTCAGTTCATATAAAATGAATAAGGAATGAAAATTTGTGTTTTCGTCCGAAGAGACTTATCTGGGCATACCTGTTGCGCGATTTCCTTGCATTGACTCAGATTGGTTTTTGTTAAGAAAAACGAGACTTCGCACACCCCTAATTTTTTTATGACGTTTTATTACAACTTCACACATGGGCGATGAGTTGTAATGAAGACATAGGCTGTGCATGTGATCAAATTTCTAAGTGAAAACATCTGTTGCAGGACACTACATAAAACTTCATCTCTTTTGGATAACACAATCAACAAACTAGACTTCACCCAAAAATTGATGCAAGCCTTTCAAGAAAGCTCGGAAACCAAGCGTTACAGCAAAGGGCAATTCTTAACCGTTGAAGGAAAAGTCGAGCGTAGGTTGTTCTACATAGTAGATGGAGCAGTTAAAATTTATTACTTATCCGAATCAGGTGAAAAAATCATACGGCTGGGTTATAACGGTTCTATCCTCAATTCGCTTTCCTCTTTTTTCAATCAGCAGCCCTCGGAGTTGTACATTGAGAGCATACGAGCAACCAAGGTCAAAATTTTGAGCAGGGATGTCGTATTGGAAATTGTGAAAAATAGCGAAGGCTACGCGAATTTTCTGGAAAGAGTATTGGTGCAGCAGCTTGATCGAGAAATTGATTTATTACTGGATTCGCCCATTCAAAGACTAGAGCGAGTTTTAGAGCGAAGTCCCAACCTATTTCAGCACGTCCCCCTCAAATACATTGCTTCCTATCTCAGAATGAGTCCAGAGACTTTGAGTCGCATCCGAAATTCTTGATTTGAATCAATTATTTTTAGCTCGAACGACAATACTTTTGTTGTAAAATTCAGCACATGAAAATACAACAAGCAAATTTAATTACCGAACTCCGAAAGCTTACACAAGATGCGAAAGTAAAGGTTGCTAGCTTTAGCGACTATCCGTTGGTTGATTTGCAATACAAAGCGAAGGAAACCGATTGGAGCATTTTAGAGTGTATCGAACACCTCAATCGCTACGGCAATTTCTATTTGCCTGAAATCGAAAACAGCCTAATACAAGCGCAGCCTTCCGAGCAGCAATACTTCAAAAGTGGTCTCATTGGCAACTACTTCGTGAACATGATCAAAGCCGATAGTAAAAAGAAAATGAAAACCACTAAGTCCATGGACACGACAGGACTTGATTTAGGGCTGTCTACCATCGAGCAGTTTTTGAAACAACTAGCACGACTAGATACGCTATTGGAACAATCAGCAAAGTTCGACCTCAATAAAGTCAAAACCGCTATATCGCTCACCACACTCATCCAATTGAAACTTGGCGATACCCTGCGCTTTGTGGTCTATCACAACGAACGACACGTATTGCAGGCAAGTAAAATAGTACAATCTATGCGTAGTGTTCACGTTTGAAAGGGGGTATCGGAAATCGCAAGAAAACCTGCTCTTGTTTGAGTTGTTTATTGGTTAAACCCTCAGCGAGCAATAGATAGGCGATCAGATTGAAAATAGAGTACAGTAGGCTCGGCAATCCTAAGGGCTTACCGATCCAGTGAGTTCAAATTTCAATCTTAGAAGAATAGCCCAATCTTGGCAAAGCCTCCTGAGATCGAGCAATAAGTATGCCCCAAAAGCCTCATTTTTACTACTTATGCACGCCTCAAAAGGAAAATGAGTGCCAAAGATATGATACAACAAGAACTGCTACAAAAACTAGTAGACCCAGTTTCACGGACAGCATTAGCCTTAGACGAAGATCAACAGCAATTAAAAAATCAAGATCGTACCTACGCCATTCGAGATCGCATTCCGTTACTACTACCACAGCAAGCCGAAGACCTCGAACTCACTTCAGCAAAACACGACGACCTGCAATCCACTTTCAAATATGTTGAGCATTACCAAAGAGATGCCCAGCATTTTGACTACTTCCAATCGCCTACCGATGGCGCAACACTACACGAAAACCGAAGACTACACGAAACGATCATTAGCGAAATTCCAGATCACGCCAACAGTATCCTAGACGTGGGTTGTGGCAGTGCTTGGGTCGCTCAGCATTTTTGCCCAAGAGGAAAATCAGTCTGCTCATTCGACATCTCTTTAGAAAATACGAGCAAAGCACTAGCCGCCCATCCGTATCCCACGCATAATGCGGTAGTCGGTGATGTTTACCATCTGCCGTTCAAGACAGAGAGTTTTGATGCTATCATCTCTGCCGAAGTCATAGAACATGTTGCCGATCCAGCGACTTATCTCGAAAAGTTGATACGAGTGTTGAAAAAAGATGGTGTCCTCGTAATTTCGACGCCGTACAAAGAATATATTCCACATTATTTGTGCATTCACTGCAATAAGCCAACGCCGCAACACGCCCACCTTCACAGTTTTGATGAAAATCGTATCTTATCTTTAGTGCCAAAACACGAAAATTTTTATAAAATTGCGTACGCCTGTTCTAATAAGTATTTGGCGAAACTTCGCACGCATATTTTGTTGAAATATTTGCCTTTCAGGATGTGGCGAATGGTCGATAAAATGGCGAATGCCATCGTTCAAAAACAACAGCGATTGATTTTGAAAATTGTAAAAAAATAGATTGTTGGCTGTTGGCTGATATCGCGGTATGCTTGTGATTATTTCGTTGTTTTTGAATATTCTTGACAGTTTTGTTACGGATAACGACTGTGCAAGCCTCATTTTCTCAGGACTAATGGACAAGTTTATTTGCTTGCTTGACATTCTTTCTTGAAAACAGCCTGAGCAAGTGCAAGAAAATTGAGCAACAAGTATGCTCAGTAAATTTCTTCGGACGGAAACACAAAATTTTCCTGTTTTTCCAGAAAAAACAGGAAAATTTTGTGTTTCCGTCCATAAAAAACCTTTAAGCATACTTGTTGCGCAGTCTCAGGAGTTGCACTAGAACTTGTTTTGAGTGTTACCTTCGTACATGCCTATAAAAATTAGCAGTTTGAGACCAAAGTGTCAACTACTTTTGCGATTCGGATAAAGATGTCGGCTAATGACATACAATCACGCAACTAGCATGTTCAAAAGATTTACTTCGGGGGTTGCCAAAAACTTCGTACACCCCTAATTTTCATTCACCAATAAGCGTCCAAACCTTTGCCGACACCACTCGACATATTGCAACAATACTGGAAATACCCCAGTTTTCGCTCACTGCAAGCAGAGATTATCCAATCGGTTTTGGGCGGTAAAGATACCCTTGCACTGCTGCCAACGGGCGGAGGTAAATCCATTTGCTACCAAATTCCTGCGCTTTGCCAAGAAGGTATTTGCATCGTGGTGTCGCCCCTCATTGCTTTGATGAAAGACCAAGTGTACCAGTTGCAACAGCGACAAATTTCCGCCGAAGCCATCTATTCGGGGATGCACTACAGCCAAATAGATCGAATATTGGACAACTGCATCTACGGTAATACTAAGTTACTCTACCTCTCCCCCGAACGACTAACGACAGAACTGGCACAAGCACGGATTGCTAAAATGAATGTCAATCTGTTTGCGGTAGACGAAGCACATTGTATCTCGCAGTGGGGCTACGACTTTCGACCACCTTACTTGAAAATCGCAGATATTCGAGAGCTACACCCCAAAGTACCTGTGCTTGCATTGACGGCTACTGCTACCAAAGAAGTAGAAGCCGATATACAAGAAAAATTGGCGTTTTCCGATCCAATTGTCTTTCGTAAAAGCTTTGCCCGTGAAAATTTAGCTTATGTCGTACTACGTGAAGAACAGAAGGAACGCAAGATGCTGGAAATTGTGAAGAAAGTTGCAGGGACAGGTATTGTGTACGTTCGGAATCGTCGAAAAACGAAAGATTACGCGCTCTTCCTTCGCAAAAATGGAGTAAGTGCGGATTTTTACCACGCTGGACTCGACCAAGAAGCACGTACCAAAAAGCAAACAGATTGGATCAACAACAAAATACGCATCATCGTCAGCACTAATGCTTTTGGTATGGGTATTGACAAAGCCAATGTGCGTTCAGTGGTGCACATGGATTTACCAGATAGTTTGGAAGCTTATTTTCAAGAAGCAGGCAGAGGAGGACGCGATGGTAAAAAATCCTTTGCGGTCTTGCTGTACAATCAAACCGACAAAGCTAGGCTTAAACAAAGCTACGAAAATGCTTTTCCTTCCATGAAAATTATTCGGCAAGTCTATCGAGCCTTGGGCAGCTACTACCAGCTTGCTGTCGGAAGTGGCGAAGGGCATAGCTTTGACTTTGACATTATCCAATTTTCCAATACCTATAAGCTCAAACCCATCGAAGTATTCAATAGCCTCAAAGTGCTGGAACAAGCAGAGTGGTTGACGCTCACAGAAGCAGTTTATACGCCTTCTCAATTACGCATCATCGTGTCCAAGGAGGATTTATACGCTTATCAAATCCAAGAGAAATACATGGACAAAGTGCTAAAAGTGATTCTGCGCTCGACGCACAATCCTTTCAGCAACTACGTTCGTATTTTAGAATCTCGACTAGCCAGCAGCTTAAAAATACAACGTGCCGACCTGCAAAAAGCCCTCCAAAAAATGCAAAGGGATCGCATTTTGGAGTACCTCCCACAAAAAGACAAACCACAACTGACCTTCCTGCAAGAGCGCGTAGATGCCGACAACCTCACCATAGAAATGGAGACTTACAATTTCAGGAAACGGCAACACTATCGCCGCATCACAAAAGCCATCGAATACGCCGAACAACTACAATGTAGAAGTCAGCAACTCCTTGCCTATTTCGATGAAAAGGCCCCACTACTTTGCGGTATTTGTGACGTATGCCTCGGCAGACACGAAGCCAAAGTGGATCAAGATGAAATGGTCGTCTATCAGCAAAAAATTCAAGATTTGCTCGCCAAAGAGTCTTTAACTTTGCACCAACTGGTCGATAGCTTTACCCCCAAACGCCGACAAAAAATACTAAAAGTGATCGAATATTTATTGGATGAAGGTAAGCTGGATAAAGCGGGAGAGCAGTTGAGGTGGAGGGTTTAGTTTCATGGTTGACATAGTTTCATGGTTGACATGGTTTTAGACTACTGGACATTAGGGCAAAACAAACCACTAAGGCACTAAGAAAACTAAGATAATTTACCGAAAATCAGGCTGTAATATCTATGTGTTTCTATGTAGTACATACTTGTAAAAGTTTGCGCAAAAACAAGACTTTTGAAACAAGTGGGTGTACCTGTGAAATGATGTAAGTCTTATTATAGAAACATAGATCAATATTTTGACTTAAAAATCCCGTAGGGATGAACTGTAGGTAGCAAAAAAAGATAAGAATGCTTGCAAGTCCTGTAGGGACGTACTGTGAAGAGTACATAGTTCGTACCTACGGCACTTAAAATACTA
>JBCDKV010000073.1:0-11831 GCA_038746215.1 Bacteroidota bacterium
TCTTCGTAGCTCAATCGGTAGATTCCATTTGCGGTCACCCCGATTTTGAAGTAAGTTTGGTCGTAGTTGATCCATTCGTTGCCAAACCGTACTTCACCCTTGTAATTGATTTGGGCATTGAGCAGATTCAAAGAAAAAATCAAGCAAATAAGAAGTAGCCAAATTGAATTTTGCAGTCTTTTCATGGATTGATTATAATTTTGTTGTAAATGGCATATTACGGTGGGGCAGTAGCCTAGGTCAGAATATATTCAAAATTACGATAAATGTTTGTTGAAATAATAGATGCGGCAAAAATAATTACACTACCATGTCCTAAATTTTCATTTTTGCTGCTGTATTACTCCAAGGAGTGTCCTCACTTCTACACAAAACGCATATCAGCATGAAAACGATTCATCCGCTCCTGCTTTTCTCCCCCTTTTTGTTCATGTATATCTTACTAATTCTATACTTGCAGCAAGAAACTTATCAGGGCGACGAAGAGCGATACATGATGTTTGCCGAAAACCTCTTGCAGGGCTATTATTCACCACCCAATGAGCTAAACCTTTGGAATGGACCAGGTTATCCTCTTTTTTTAGTACCGTTTGTCTTCTTCGAAGCACCCTTGCTAGCGATCAAGCTGTGCAATGCTTTTTTCTTGTACGCTTCTGTTATTTTACTGTTTCATGCCGTCAAGCGAGTTTGTAACGTAGCATATGCACGTTTCTTTGCATTTGCGTGGGCAATTTACTACGTCGCTTGGCAGACATTACCGTTGATTTTGACAGAGACCATCTCTATTTTGCTAATTGCGCTGTCTATTTACTTTATTGTGAATAGCTATGTTGATAACAAAAACAAAGATAAAATACTGGCAGGTCTTTCACTTGGTTTCTTGGCACTGACCAAAGTGATTTTTGGCTACGTGATTCTATGCACACTTCTATTATTATTTTTGGCTAAATTGATTCGCTTTTTAGGAAAAAAGCAATACGATAATCGCGCCATCACTATTTTATTATTCGCACTAACACCTTTGTTGCCCTATTTATTCTACACCTATCAGCTTACGGGCAAACCCCTTTATTTTGCTGATAGTGGCGGCATGTCCTTGTATTTTATGAGTACGCCCTACGAAGGAGAGTTCGGTGATTGGAATACGCCGAATTTTATGGGCTACTGCGACGGCGGAATTCAGCCTTGTAATGCACCATTTTTTCTAAAAAACCACAAGGAAGAAATCGAATACATCTATGCAGTGGAGGGGGTAGCAAGGGACGAACGTTTTAAAGCAATCGCCATAGAAAATATCAAGAACCATCCCATCAAATTCCTGAGAAATTGTCTAGCGAATCAAGGCAGAATGTGGTTTCGTTATCCCTTTTCATTTCGCTTTCAGAACGATTTGTATTTAGGTATTGCTTTCCCCAATGCTGTTTTGTTTACGCTATTTTTATACATGTTGTTGTTTTGGCTGCTCAATTTCTTGAAAATAACAAAAGCTTTGAATCTCATTTTTCTCTTGCTGATGATCTATTTAGGTGGTTCGACGCTGCTGAGTGCATATCCTAGGCAACTGTATGTCGTTGTGCCTATGATACTAATATTGGTGTCCTTTGCACTCTATCGCTCCACAAATATTCAATTTAGAATACAGTAAGCGATGTAAAAATACTTAACTGTGACATTAATTTTTGCTAAAAAAGGCAAAATTGTTGATGACTCATAGTAAATTATTATTTGAATTGACTGACAAGTACAGCAAGAACATACGAACAGAATTTGCAGTTCAAAATGTCGCTGTAAAGACTTTTGAACGCTGCAACAATCAAATATGGAGACTTTTCAGACCTACATCTTTCGGGGGCTAAATAGTTTTATTTTGTTATTTGTAACAAAATATGCTTACACCTTTGTCTTTTTAGAAAAAAATTGAATATTTTTGTATCAGCAAGTTCTTGTCAGGGGTGACCTTGACTTCTATTTTACCGTCTAATCCAGCGAAATACCACAGAGGCATATTTACTACATAGCTAGATCTATTATTTCTATTCATATCAAATTACACGAAACGAAAAAAATATACCCATTGTGACGACTGTTGTAGCTGTTTGTGTATGCGGCTAAAGGTCAGCCTTTGGAGGCCAGACTATTAAACTACCTGTCAATATAGGTTCAAAGCGATAAGTAGTCGCGCAGGAAGATAGACTTTTTGATTTATTTCAAATCGCTATTGAAAAGAATTAAGCAGTTCAATCCTGCTCCAAGCAAGCTCTCAGTCAGTAGAAAAGAAAACCCAGTATTTAAGATATGTATGTGGAGCTCAGTAATTATACATTTAATTTCGTAATCATTGGTTGCTCAAAAGCCAATATGTAGGGGTGAAGATTTTTCATTGTTATTCTGTATGCCCTAGCTATTCAGTGGTTACTTACTTTTTTAACTAATTATTTTCATTTTTTATGAAACGAGCTACATTAATGGTACTCATACTTTTGAGTATTCTTTTACCCAAAGCACATGCCCAAATGAACATATCGGATTGTTCTAGTGGCATCTGCTACGGAAATGAGTGGATCAATCACGATCAGTCTTATTTCAAGATTAAAGTGAGCACGGATGGTGTTTACAGAGTAGACTACGCAGAACTAACAACTGCTGACCCTGATTTAGTCAATAATCTGCCACAAATAACAGATTTCCAACTTTTTTACCGAGGACAACAAGTGCCGATATATGTAAGCGGTACAGGGAGCTTCAGTACAGGAGAGTACATCGAATTCTATGGCAAGAAGAACGATGGCTGGTTAGATCAATTCCTCTACGTAGAGGAGGAAATGCAAGCCAATCCCGACCACAGTATGTTCACGGACGAATCTGTCTACTTTTTGACTTGGGAAACGGCTTCTCCCGACGGCTACGAAAGATACAACGACTACACTTCCTCCAGTACATTGACTAAAGAAAATTATTGTTGGTCTACTGTCAAAGCAGTCTATTCCAGCAGATATAATAGGGGCGAAACCTTCACGAGTAGTACTGATTTTGCGACGCAAAGAGATGGTATTTCTCCTCGTTACTACACAGGAGAGGGTTTTGTCAACAATGTCTTTGATCCTAGTGGTGTATTTACTTTGTCAACGCCTAATCCATACGTGACGGGGCAAAATTCGACCATAACTTCACAGTATACCACCGAACGAGGTAATCACAGTATGTCTTACACGATAGGAACTGCTAATTACACCAGTCCCTCCTTCAGTGGATGGGTTGCACAAGGGGATACTTTTGCTATCACTTCCAGTATACTCACTGCTACTACGGATATAACCGTCAGCAATCCTGATTCTTTCAGAATGGCTAGTATTTCCATAGAATATCCAAGAACTTTTGATTTGGATAATGCGGACTATTTTGAGTTCTCGCTAGATAATAATGGACAAGAGCAGTATGTCGAATTTACCAACTTCAACGCAGGTGCTAATCCCCCTGTTCTTTATGATTTGACCTATAACGCTAGGATTGTTACGACCAATGATGCTGGAGTCATTAAGGCGGTACTTCCTGCTTCTGCTCCGAGTGGAAAACGTCAGTGTGTACTGGTCAGTACGAATGATATTAGTGCTGCTGATAACGTGGAAAAGAGAGCATTTGTCGAGTTTGATTTCTTCTTAGTTGAACACGACTACATCATTTTGTCGGGTCCTGAGTTATTTGACGATGGCAATGGCGTAAATTACGTTCAAAACTATGCGGACTATCGAGCATCAGCAGCGGGAGGATTCTACAATCCTATTGTAGTCGATGTTACCCAGATATACGATCAGTTCGGTTATGGTGTAGATAGACATGAGCAATCCATCAGAAACTTTTTGAAACGTGCCGAAATTCCTTGGGGAGCTTCTTATTTGTTCATTATTGGTAAGGGCTGGGATAAAATCAACATGAGAAATACAGGCTATAGTGAGTATGACATCGTACCTACTTTTGGCTATCCTCATGCAGACTATGGTTTTGTATTAGCCAATGATTCTAACATTCCTTCGCTCGCAGTCGGTCGATTATCTGCTTACACGCCCGAACAGGTTAGAATTTATTTGGATAAGATACAGGAATACGAAACGGTATTAGACGCCACACCACAAAACATTGACGACAAAAGCTGGGCTAAAAATGTGCTACACTTTGGTGGAGGAGATGTTCTGATTCAAGAGACCATCAAAAGAGAACTCAGAGATCTGGGCGACAACTTAGAAACCAGTACGTTTGGCGCGAATGTGACTAATTTCTTCGCGCAACAAGACTCGACTTCCGTAGACGCAGATTTGGCAATTGATTTTATTCAAGAAGGAGCTTCTATGCTGACCTTCTTTGGTCACTCGGCAGCTAATACCATTGACTTTGATATTGGGTCGCCAGAAGACTACTCCAACTTGCCCAACTATCCACTTTTCTATGCCATTGGATGTAATACCAACACGGTTTTCACCAATAGATCAACCCTAAGTGAAGATTATGTCTTGATCGAAGATAAAGGCGCAATTGCGTGGTATGGTAATACCTGGGTGACCACACTGGGAGGACTAATACCAGTCGCTGAAAACTTCTACACCAATCTCGGGACTAATATGTACGGCGGTACTTTTGGGTCTGTATTCCGACAAGCATTGATTGATTTCTCCCCCTCCGTTGGGCAAAATACGACCAATGAGATGGTACTTATGTCGTCTATGTTGCATGGTGATCCAGCGATTCGTTTGCATCCACATGATTTCCCCGATTATATTGTCGATGAAGCGCAGACTGATTTATCTGTTAAATTGGTTACGCTACAAGATGATTCTATTGCAATCAACTTGCAAGTGGCTAATCTTGGGCTTAACCTGGATACACCGCTGTCAATAGATATTACACATCTAGCTCCAGGAAATAACAATATATTCAGTGGACAGTATAGCATTGATGCACCAGCTTACAGCGAAAATTATCTTATAAAGATACCTTTTGCGGGTGAGCCATCTTCATTGGGGATGAATCAATTACAGTTTACCATTGATAGCCCGAATGCTATCGCTGAAGTTCTGAATGGCGGAGAAGCTAACAATCTATCCACCTTGACTTTCTACGTTGTAGAAACAGAGGTCAAGCCTTCTTATCCAGTAGAATTTAGCATTCACTCCAAGGCTGCGGTTAAATTGAAAGCATCTACTTTCAATGCGCCTACTGCCACTGCCAACTATCATTTCCAGATTGCACTGGATGGATCGTTTGCCACGCCACTGGCTAGTACTACTATCAATTCTACGGCTGGGGTAATTGAATGGGAACCTGGTATCACACTACAAGAAGACTCCGTTTATTACTGGAGAGTTAGTGCAGGTGATCTATCCTCGGCTTCAACGCTGAACTGGAAGGTCTCTTCTTTCACGCAAATGAGCAGTGCTACGAGCGAAGGTTGGAATCAGCAAGACTTTTTCCAATACGAGCGAAATGTCTTTGACCGTATGATTCAAAATAGTGTGACTGAAGTACTGGAGTTTGAAGCAAGAAAGAAAAATATAAAGACGGTGAATTCTACCAATACTTCACTTAACTTTGGTGAAATGACCGTATTTGAAGATGGGTTCAGAACGACTAAGAGTAATTTCCCTTGTGATAATTCTTATATTGCTTCTTTCGAGCGGATCAATATGCTGGTCTATGATAAGTTCACAGTGAATAACGACGTGGTGAGTCCTGCGCCCAACTGTTTCAACTGGGAAATAGATTTTAGAATGTACGATCCATCGCTGCAAGCAGATCGGAACACTTGGATGAATGACATTGATAATATAGACGATGGTGACTATGTGATCATTTTCAGTCGGCAGAGAGGGGATGATGGTTATAGCGTGCAGGATTGGGCAGCAGACTCAGTTGCACTCGGTAGAAATATCTTCCAAGTACTAGAGCAACAAGGCATTACTTTAGCTAGAGAAATACAGACTAAAGAGAATCCATTTATCTTCATTTTCCAAAAGGGCAATCCCGAATTTTTTGAAGTTCAGATTATTGCGGAGAATAGATTTGAAATTATTGAAGGACGTACCAACTTTACAGGTAGAAGAGGCAATGGAAACCTCACTTCTGCCGAAATTGGGCCAGCCAGTTCTTGGGCTTCCGTTGAGTGGAGTGTAAGCGATACGACCGCTAGTGATGAAGTGGAATTGGATGTCATTGGTATAGATGCTAATGGTCAAGAAACGACCTTATTTGCACAGCAAACAGCTAATTCCATTGATATTAGCTCCATTGACGCGAGTCAGTATCCTAAGTTGAAATTGAACTATTTTGCTAGAGATCCAGCCAATCGTACACCTGGACAGCTAGACTACTGGCGAGTCTTCTATACGCCTGCTGTTGACCTAGCGGTTGCACCGAACATGAACTACCGATTTGAAGGGGAAGAGTTGTCATTGGGCGATCAACTAGAGTTGGATGTAGCCATCGCTAACCTTTCGGACGTTGCTATTACTAATCCGATAGATGTAGAAGTTACGATTTCAGATACGACTGGTGTTGTTGTGGCTACGATGAGCGAAAGTATTGCCACGCTAGCCGCTGGTGACACGACCACTTTAGCACTTAGTTACGATACCGAGTTGGATTTGAACTTAAGTGAAGATCAGTACGAATTGCGATTGGAGGTCAATCCGATGCGCAGCCCAGCCGAATTCTGCTACGACAACAACGACTTAGGACCAATTCTCTTTGACATCATTGCCTGTTTGCAAAATGAAACCCTTGTCGATCCTTTCACAACGACGCGAACCATTAAAGTGTCCAATACGATCACTGCATCCAATGTTATCGAATCGGGTGCTGATGTAATTTATAGTGCGGGTACGCTGATTACGCTACAAGTAGGCTTCCATGCTCAGGCAGGCAGTGATTTCCATGCCTTCTTGGGTGGTTGTTCTTTGACGCCTCCCTCTGCCATGCGTAATGATGCTGCGAGTGATGAAACTTACGAATCATTTGTGGAAGTACGCAACGAAGCGATCGCTGCGCCTGAGGTACAGCCCATCCAAATTAGAGTAGTACCCAACCCAGTTTTGGACTATGCTACCGTAGAGTTTTTCATGCCAACAGCTGAGCGTGTAAACATCTATGTCAGCGATCTGAATGGAAGAGTGGTGACTCAGCTAGAAGCTATGGACGTGCAAGCAGGTTGGAATACATCCAGATTTTATCCTGCCGATTTGACCAGCGGTATCTATCTAGTGATGATACAAGGTAAAAACGGCATTAAAGTAGAGCGATTTACCATCAGTAAATAACTTGTCCTGATGATTACAAAAAATTAGATCACATTTATACCTGTAAGGCTGTCATTATCGAATGACAGCCTTATCTTTTTAGGGAGACCTTTTGTACAGCAATGCTACAGTTTTATCCAAGCAAACCAACTAAATTGCTGATTTTTATGAAACAAAATTAGATGTGCAAGAGGTTTTGAGCAATGCTCTAAATAAGCCTGTGTCAATACCTTAAGATTGTGCAACAAGTATGTTTAAATATTTTTATGGACGGAAACACAAAATTTCACTATTTTTCTAAAAAAATAGTGAAATTTTGTGTTTCCGTCCGAAGGGACTTACTAAGCATATTTGTTGCGCGATCTAAAGAACTTTGCTAGAACTTACTCAGAGCATCGCTCAAAATTCATATTTACGATATGCATTAAACGCTCACAACACCATTACTCTCATTGAGAAACTTCTCGGTCTTTGCATGTTCCACCTTATTGATGAATTTATCCGACTCGTATTTATCGCGCACCACTTTTGCCAGCGTGAAACAGGCAGAAATGCTAAAGAGATAGGACATTGCTAGAAAACCTTTCATAGCAACTGTTCCCTCCAAGAAAACGATGCCCGCCAGCATACCGCCGAAAGAAACAATAAAGGCAATCCAAGACATGGTATAAAAAGATTTGGAGTTGTGGTATTCATATATGTATTGAGACATAGTTCAATAGATTTTAATAAAAAAACTAATTCAAACTTGTCGCGCTATGGCTACAATACTCGCATTTAATAGATTAACTGCTTGTGATTTTCGATCAAATTGCATTTTATGATACTACCTATTATCGTATAGTTGGTTGAATGATACATTATAGGTTCACCCAAATTGCTGATTTTTATGAAAAAAATTAGTCGTGTACGAAGTTTTTAGCAATGCTTGAAATGAGCCTTGGTCAACTCCTTGAGATTGCGCAACAAGTATGCTTAATTATCTTGCATGGACTCAGGCTGTTTTTGAGTAAAATGTTAAGTAAAACGAGACTTCATATTAGGTAGTCTTTTTGCAATGACTCCCTATTTCATAGAGTCAGAAAATCAGTGATTTGGACAACAAACGGCAACTACTCTTACGATTCGGGATAAATACTTAGGCGTGACGGAAGTTTGATTCAAATGACTCAACAAATCCATGATGGCGGAGTTAAACCAACAACAAAGTCATACTGAAAAATGATAAAAAAGGCTAGTGTTATATTTTTGATGTCGATATTGATGAGCATCCTGATCTTAAATTGCAGTAGTAATCCATACCAACAGGGCGAAATTTTATATGCCAACTACTGCGCCAATTGTCATATGGATGACGGTTCGGGTTTAGGTGCAAATATTCCGACCTTAGTTAATGCGGACTACTTAGCGCAAAACAGAGATCAATTAGCCTGCATCATTAAATACGGTATTGCAGACACGATTGTGGTCAATGGCGTCACCTATGCCGAAGCGATGCCAGGCTACCCAAAGTTATCCGAAGCAGAAATCGCCAACATCCTCAACTATGTCATCCATGCTTGGAATAGTGACCTAGCCGTTTTGAATATGAAAGAAATACAAACTGGACTGGATAATTGTCAGCGGTGAGTTGGAGTGGGTGGTTTTAGCATGGAACGATGACTTAGATTTAAGTGAATATGAACTTTGGAAAAATAGTGTGGTGTTTTCTTCTGTGGAGCGATTGGTGGAGGATAGCGTGCTTTGAAGATAATACTCACCCTGTAAAATAAGTATATACTACTGCTCGATCACCAAAAGCGGTAATTTTAGCGATTTGGTATCTCGGACAAATAACATAGGCTTCTTAGCATTCTTCTTAATTTTAGGGGGAGGGCAAAGTTTCATTTTTCTTAACAGAAAACAGTCTGAGTCACCATCAGAAAATCGTGCAACAAGTATGCTCAGGTGCTGTCTCGGACTTATTTCGAGTGTTGCTTAAAACTTCGCATACGCCTACCTGAATCTGATGACTTTCTGTACACATAGGAGATAAAAAACATAATGCTAAAGCATTTTTAATCGTATAATTGCTATCATACGATTTTAAGTATCGTAAATTGAGATACCAAGCAGGTTACACCAATAAAAGAATATCGAATCCTGAATCTAGAACACCGAATACCGAAGTTTGCCAACAGGACGTACGCCCCACTTCGACATTCAATATTCTGCTGTTCGATATTCGATATGCTCCCTGCTGTTTCTTTTCTGTCAGAATCAGAATTTACAGAATTGTAGAATTCTCAGAATTAGCTCTTCCAATTGTACAGGATTTTCTTTTGTAAGCAAAATCTTCTGTTTGCTGACTTCTCCGCTCTGGCTTCTCCTCAAGCTGTTCTCACCTACCAAAATATGAACGAACGATTTTTGAGTGCGCTCAAAATGAACACTAAGTGTGTTCAAGTAAGAGAACCGTGACAACGGGTGGGTAGACAAAAGAATATCGAATCTTGAACGCTCAATAACGAAGGCTGCCAATATAACGCATGCCCCACTTCTTCATTCAACATTCCTTTGTTCATTATTCGATATTCTTCAAGCTGTTCTCACCTACCAAAATATGAACGAACGATTTTTGAGTGCGCTCAAAATGAACACTAAGTGTGTTCAAGTAAGAGAACCGTGACAACGGGTGGGTAGACAAAAGAATATCGAATCTTGAATCTAGAACGCCGAATGGCGAAGGCTGCCAATAGAACGTATGCCTCACTTCGACATTCGTTATTCTGCTGTTCGTTATTCGATATTCGCTTGCTGTTCTCACCTACCAAAATGCAGGCATCCACAGCAGATAAATGTATTGAATTCAACTATTTTGTACTGAATATTAGATAAGTTCATCATTGGTAAGATTTAGTTACTCAATACATTAGCTGCAAAAATAGGTCTTTTCTTCGTTCGATGCAAGCCGTTCTTTTCGTTAACATCAAAGTCTTAATAATTTGTTAAAATTATTCTAAAGTAAACTATTTGTTTGTTTATGATATTTTTAATGTATACGAATTTATAGCACAAAATATTTAACGAATAACAGGATAATTAACAAAATCACACTAGAATGAATTTTCACTTACAAAAAAATAAATTAGTATGGATCTACATCTCACATCTTATGGCGCCAAGATCAGGGTAAAGCAGGGGTTATTTGTTGTCAAATATTTCGACGAAGAGCGCATTCCACACAAGGAAGAATATGCTCCGAGCGAACTTGATTGCATTTGGATATATCCACCCACCAGTCTTTCTGCCCAAGTGATTCGTTTGGCTCAAGACCACGACATTGATGTCATTTTTACCGATCAGCGCGATGTCCCCATCGGACACTATGTTTCTTACACACCAAGAGGTTCTTCCAAAGTTCAGAAAGCCCAACTGTTCGTCAGCATTTCTCCTGAATTGTCCTTCTCTTTCGTCCAAGAACTTACCTTCGATAAAATACAAAGCCAAGCCAATTTACTAGCGCGACTCGCCGAAAAGCGCGGAGACGATACCGCTTTGTTGGCAGCCATTGATATTATACAAGCGCAGTCCCGAAAAGTACAGTCGGCATCAGGCGTATTGGACAACAAAATGAAAGCCAGTCTGAGGGGCTGGGAAGGGGTGAGCAGCCGTACTTTCTACGCCGCTTTAAGCCGTTTGCTCCCTAATCGTTATCGCTTCAACGGGCGCAGTCGTCGTCCTGCTAAAGATGCTTTTAATGCCTTTTTGAACTATGCATTTGCTTTGTTATACGCAGAGACCGAACGCGCATTGGTACGAGCAGGCATTCATCCGATCATTGGTTTTATGCACCGAGATGGCTATCGCCTCAAAAGCATGGTGTACGATTTTATTGAACCCTTTCGTAGCGATACGGTATGGGTCGTCTATCAGCTTTTCTCAAGAAATAAAGTCAATTTGAATCGCCACATCAGCGATCTGGGAAGCCGCATTGATCTCGCCACCGAAGGCAAACGCCTACTGATTCCTGCTTGGAATAGTTACTATAAAGAGCAGCGAAAGCAAGCCTTTGGTATGCGAATGATTCGTAGAGAAATTATCGGACGCCGAGCAGAACTTTTAGCCAGTCAGTTGCTGAGTGCCACTAAATCTAAGCCGCATGAGAGTATGGATTATGTATGACATCAGCAGCAATAAATTGCGACATAAAATTGCAAAGTCCTGTAAGCAAATGGGACTGAAACGAGTGCAAAAATCAGTTTTCTATGGACAAACAAAGCACAGCCTTTTACAGCGATTTCAAACGGCTAGTCTAGCTTTACTCAGCGATAAAAAAGATTCTATTCTCATTTTGCCCGTCACCAAAAAAGGCATGAAAAAACTAAGTCCGCTGAGTAAAAAACGACAATGGAAAGCCTTTAAAAACAAGAGAAATACGCGCTTTTTGTAGACTTTTGGAATTACTGAACTATAAATGCGAATAACGGGTAAAATACTCCATTTTGTAGCAATAGCAGTTTTATTAAACTTTTGAAACTTAGTAAAGTGCTTGAGATCGCGCAACAA
>JBCDKV010000074.1:0-11797 GCA_038746215.1 Bacteroidota bacterium
TCAAAAATCCCTTAAGGATACCCAAATTGCTAACTTTTATTTAGGCTTGTACGAGTTTTGAGCGATACTCGGAACAAGTCTTAGTAAAGCTCTTGAGATCGCGCAACAAGTATGCTCAAAGGTTTTTTATGGACAGAAACACAAATTTCAACTTATTTTTCTCCAAAAAAAATAAGTTAAAATTTGTGTTTCCGTCCATAAAAACCCTTTGAGCATACTTGTTGCGCGATCTCAAGAGCTTTACTAAGACTTGTTCCGAGTATCGCTCAAAACTCGTACAAGCCTAAATAAAAGTTAGCAATTTGGGTATCCTTAAGGGATTTTTGAAAACAAAATGAGTAGTTCATTTAAGCATTACTTCAAACTCCCGTCTTGAACTATGTTATTTTCAATAATATGATAGTATACAATATTGTTTCATGCAAAATTAGCTAATGTCTTTCAGCGAACATATGAATTAGTGAGCATCACTAAAATGCAATATTTCAGTGTGTCAAATATAAGCAAAAAAGATGATCTGATGACCCAACCATCCTAACCTCTGCCGTCGTCTAACCACATGAACAAACGCATATGTGCTTACTTTTTCATATTCAACAGACAAGCATCATAAATTTTAACACTTAATAGGAAGAAAAAGGGTCGCTTTTTTACTGAATTATTCCTAATTTGCATACCGAGGAACAAGTCAAAAATAACTTTACAAATTTTGACTGATTCTTTTGCCCTCATTTTGAACTTAAAAAATCCTTATTTAGCTAGGCTAGATGCGGTTTTTGAAGTACAAACTGAGATCAAAATAACTTACTCAAAATTTCAAATTTATTTATGCCTCGTTCCTAATACGAACTCTCCTATGTACACGCTAGTGCAAATATTACTATTGCGTTTTGTCCATAAATAGCCGCGAAAATTTGTGTTTTCGTCCATAATAGTGCTTTGGGACTGTGGGTTATGCGACCTTTTTATCAGCCGTATCAAGACTTATTGCCATTCGGATAGACTTTTGTCTATCGAATAATGCCACTATGTGGATGTATCGACAACCAAACAATAGACTGATGGATATGTTAAATCAGATGTATAAGAACTTGTGTCTCCGTCAGAAAATAATTACTGAGCATACTTGTTGAGCGATTGTCTGGCATTGGCTCAGGCTGTTTCTAAGTAATATTGAGAAAAATGAGACTTTGTACACGAGTAATTTTAAATAACAAAAGAAGACTAACCAACTTACGTGCTACTTTTCTTAGTAGCTCTAAGTGTGCTTAGTGTTTCATCCGCAAAATACATACTTGAGTAATTACAATCAATTATAGACTAACTATACTAACATCAAATATTAATTTAGAATATGAATTTTAGAACTACATTTTTAGCCCTAATTTTTTCTTTACTTGTTGGGGCAACCTACGCAGAAAGTAGCTTCTGCGGTAACGGAAAAGTTATTGACTTAACATGTCGAAGAACCGTATTTGGGAGTACTACTAGCTCAAGCAATAGCCTTAATAGTGCGGACTATGGGAGTTGTGCTGCCAGTTCAGGTTTCAATTACAACGGTAACGATGTGATCTACCGTATTATCACTGCTGATCGTTCGATAACAGTGAGCATCAACCGATTTACGAGCGATTTAGATGTTTTCTTACTAGATGCTTGTACGACGAACAAGCGATGTATTGCACGTTGGGAAGCCGTTGCTGGGAGACCACAATTGGTTACCTTGCCAGCAGCAGGAGTCTATTACATCGTGATAGAAGCAAGGGGCAGTACTACAGGTAGTGATTTTTCCATTTCTGTTGATTGCGACCAAGGACAAGGTGGCGGCGATGGAAATACCTGTGATAATAATGCTTGTTCCAGTGCTATTTCCATCAGTTGCGGACAGGAAGTACAGTCTACCACGTCCAGACAATCGAATAAGCTGAATCGCAAGTGCAACTACGGCTCACATTGCGCCAGCGGCTATGATGATTACGATGCTGGTGATCGAGTTTTTCGTATCCATATACCAAATGGTAAGGAAAAACTCAACATCCAACTTTCGGGACTGTACAGGAATCTCGATTTATTTGTTTTCAAAGGCAGTTGCTCCTTGAATCGCTGTATTGCGACTAGCCAGCGCAGTTCCTCCAATGACGAATCCATCTCAATTGATAATCCATCGGGTACGTATTTCATCATAGTAGATGGAGCAGACGAACACGATGAGGGCAGTTTTAGGCTCAAAGTCACTTGTGAAGAAAAGAACGACTTTGATTGTGATAATTTTCCGAGGCTCGAATGTGGCAGAAACTACTATTTGACGAATCATAACAAAGGCGATGACTTATCGTACGACGATTACGGTTCTTGTGTCAGTCATTTGAATCGCTATCACTATCCATACAACGGGCAAGATGTGGCGTACAAAATCTATGTAGATCAAGGAAAAGGCTTGGACATTTACATGAGCGATTTACACGATAACTTGGATATGTTCCTTTTCAAAGATTGCTCTGATTATTGGGGTAGCTTTAGTAACTGTCTTGCGCGAAGTATCAACAACGGCAACAATGACGAGCGCATCAAAGTGGAGCATCTGTCAAGAGGTTATTATTACCTCGTCATAGATGGACGATTCGATCACGATGTGAGTGACTTCAAACTACGCGTCGATTGTCCGCCTGCCTGTGAAACCATTGTGGACAAAGATTGTGATGATCTATCCTTCACTTATACGGGTGAGGACGGGGAACTGAAATATAAATTCCGTGTACCATACCACTATCCCAGTGGAAATTGGACGGTGACCAGTTCGACGGGTTCGCAGACTTTCCAAAGTGGCAAGAGCATCGAATTGAAATTTTCTCGTTCGACGAAATATACCGTATGCTACAATTATGTAGATTCCGATGGTTGTCCCGTCAGATGTTGTAAGACCATTGATACTAAAGACCCGAATGCTTGCGATGAAATTCACGTAGATAAAACCAATAGCGGTTTCACACTTTCTGTTTCAAGGAGTGCTTTCCATGTGGTCAGTTGGCGCAATGTGACGGACGATGAGCATCTGGGAGGTGGACAATCCATTCGAGTAGCTACTCCGAGCGCAGGTACTTGCGTCGTCTACGAAGCATTATTGGTCGATGGACATGACTACCGTTACTGCCGAGTGAAGGTTTGTGGCGAAGAGGAAGATCCTTTGCAATGGTTGAATGACTTGATCGCTGGATTGGAAGCTTGCTGTGAAGAATTCGGGGATTTGAAAGTCGTACAAAGGGGGAAACTGAATGGCGAACCTGTCTATACCGTGCCAGATTGCGCTACTTCTGATGGTTTTTTGACGCTGTATGATGAAAACGGTAATGCGATCTGTCAAGAAGGTGGTTTTGCGGGTTTGGTTTGTGGCGATATAGCGGAAGTTACAGATTTGACTACGATATTTGAATGTGGTCAGACGACAACGACTAGCTGTATCACGCTTTCTAATCAAACCTTAACTTGTAACGAAGATGGCATTATCACCTATACGGCAAGTGTGAGTAACAATACCGATGCCGTTGAGCTTTTCCTCGAATTTGAAGTAGATTCAGAAAGTGAAGTGAAGTTTGCAAATTGTAGTATCCGCAATACCTTCTTGTTGGAAGGAGACGAGCAAGAGATTCAATTGGAATTGAAAAACTGTGGTTCGGAAGCACTAGAGCCTGGTACACCCGTTGAGATTAGCGTGAGAGCGGAAGGTGCAGGAGACTGTGAGACTACCACCATCAATATTGGTGTCTCGGAATGCAATAGTTGTACAACCGCACCACTGGACAATGATATTTGTACAGAAGAATTCGATCCTGTCTGTGGCTGTGATGGAGAGACTTATAGCAATCCTTGTAAAGCAGCAGTAGCAGGCGTCAATCTTTGGTTCAAAGGAGAATGTCCTAGACCTGGTGCGGATTTGAGCCTATCGGTTGATACGGATGCCGTGAATTTTGGACTGTACGAAAAAGTACCATTCCTAATCACGATTACTAATGATGGACCAGAAGCAACGGATAATGTAATGGTGAGTGTACCGTTACCTACCACGGCTGCTTACACCAGTTCGGCTACGGATAAAGGGGCTTACAAAGTGGTGGCAGAAGTATGGGAAGTTGGGGAATTGGCAGTAGGAGAAAGCGCGACGCTAGAATTGGTCGTCTTCGCCCTGTCCGACAATACGCCCATCACGCTATACGCTCAGGTGGTTGCTTCTGATGTATTCGATCCAGATTCCACGCCTGACAATGGCAATGCCGCAGAATTGGCAGAGGACGATGAAGCCAGTGCCACGGTATCGCCAGCAGGAACAGCGAATCGTCCGAATGGTGGAAGTACTCTTGCATTGGACAACTATCCAAATCCATTCACACAAAGCACGACTATTCAGTTCCGTTTAGCGACTAGCCAAAATGCGACGCTTACCGTATTTGATTTGAATGGAAGAGCTATTTTTGAGGTCAGCCGTGTATTCGATGAAGGCATCAACCAAATTGAATTCCAGCAGACGGCTCAAATGGCAAAAGGATTATATTATTATCGCCTGCAAACTGCTGAGCAGACCTTGACGAAAGCGATGTTGTTGGAGTAAAGACGAGGCTTCTGCAGCCGTTATTCATAGAGTAAACGGAAAAACATCGTCAATCTTGAACAATAGCGGCTTTTAGTGATTGCCCTAAGCCCACAAATAGGGGCTACAGAAACGAGCAAATTTCAGATCGAAACTTGCTCGTTTCTTTTTTTAGGCAGGTAGTCAAGTCGCTGAAAATCGCCAATTTTACGCTATCTGTGTCATATTTTCAAGCTATTGCCCTCAAAGTATTATACTGATTCACTTTTCTACAACATTTCATGTGCAATGCTGTTATCGAACCAGTCAATCAAATCATCAAAAATCGAATTGGGTAGTGGCTATATATTCCATAAGAGATTTAGAGAAGCTTTCTGGTATCAAAGCGCACACGCTTAGGATATGGGAGCAGCGCTATGGAATCATCGAACCGCAACGCACCAAAACCAATATTCGCTACTACCAAGATGAGGATTTGAAGCGACTCCTCAACATTGCCCTGCTTAACAAAAACGGCATAAAGATCTCCAAGATCGCAAAAATGACATCGGAAGAAATTATGGAAAAGGTTTCTGCTATTTCGGAGGTGAATTTTGAGTTCGATACGCAATTGGACGCCCTGACGATCTCCATGATTGAAATGGATGAATACAAATTTGATCGTATTATTTCGATGAACTTGCAGAAAATGGGCTTCGAGCGCACCATGCTAGAGATTGTTTTGCCTTTTTTGGACAAGGTCAGTCTACTTTGGCTAACGGGCTCCATCCAGCCCGTACAAGAGAATTTTATCAGTTATCTCATCCGTCAGAAAATTATCGTAGCGATTGATAATGAGCCGTTTGTATTGGGAGAAGATGTTTCTAGCTTTTTGCTATACTTACCAGAAGGAGAGACGCAAGAACTGAGTTTGCTGTTTCTACAATATTTGTTGAAATCTCGACGAAATCGAGTGATTTACATCGGAAAAGACATATCCGTCAATGATCTAAGAGATGCTTGCCAAATTCATCAGCCCAACTATATCTACACCATCATTACAGAAACTTTTGTGGGAGAAGGCGTGCAGAAATACGTCGATACTTTGATGAACAACTTTAGTGATTGCCAAATCCTAGTGTCTGGTTATCAGGTTATTACGCACAATATCAAGTCAAACAAAAATGTGACGGTACTGAAAAGCTTGGAACAAACAATCAATTTTATCGACCAGTTCAAGCAAGCCAATTCCAATGGCGCTTTAAACAATTGAGTATATGCTGACTGTAAGCAAATAGTTAACCGAATAAATCCATTGCGCTTACCAAGGGTAGAACATACCCACTAATATGCACCACTAATCAGATAAACTTTGTCCAAAGTTTGGAACATTCGCATCGGAATGCTAGTCCTTCAATACTTCGATTGAACGATTCAATCTTTTAACTGTTTTCACGGTTTTATCTGTTGAATAAGGAATGTGAAAGCAATGAGTTCAGATGAAATGTCTATCTGAATATCCAGAGCAGTTGACATTTTTTAGAATCAAATTGCTAATTTTTATTCAAGCGTGTACGAAGTTTTGAGCAATGCTTGAAATAAGCCCTGATAAAGTTCTTGGGATCGCGCAACAAGTATGAACAAAAAGTTTTTATGGACGGAAGCACAAATTCTTCTCAAAAAATTTGTGCTTCCGTCCGAAAAGACTTATTGAGCATACTTGTTGCACAATTTTCTCATGTTGGCTCAGACTGTTTTCAAAAAATAATGTCAGGCGAGTAGACAAACTTGTCAAAAACAGTGAAACTTTGTGTTTCCTTTCAAAAGGGGCGCATCTCAAAATGTCGTTTTGGTGATTAAAAGGGAGAATTATTATTCCTATTTCATGCAGTCGCATCCGAAAATCTATAAAGGAGGATTTTCGGATGCTCAAAGGGGTTCTTAAGGGCAAGAAGCGTTAATTTTTTAACGCTTCTTGCCCTTAAAATCCCTCTAGCATAAAGTTTTTCACCTTTGAAAAAAACTTTATGCGACATTTTGAGATGCACCCTTCAAAAGGACTTCCAGAATTAAACAATCATTTTTTTACTAAATATTTTATTGATGAAAATTGCACTTAAATTTTTCACTTTATTAACTTTATTTGCGGTCTCTTTTGCTTGTAGTTCTCCAGACAAAGGGGAGCAAGTAGAAGCAGAAGAAGCAACCGAAGCAGCAGCAGAAGTAACTGCTTCCGCAGTGACTTACAGCGTAGACACAGAATCTAGTACGATCAATTGGCAGGGATACAAAAAATTTGACATTGGTGACGAACACACTGGTACCATCAAAATTAGTGATGGTTCTTTGGCTTTGACGGGCGATCAATTGACCGCCGGCGAGTTTACGATTGATATGACTTCTATGGAAAGCATCGACTTAGCTGGAACAGATGGTGCTGGTAAACTGATTGGACATTTACAGTCCCCAGATTTCTTCTCAATCGAAGAATACCCAACGGCATCTTTTGCGATCACGAAAGTAGAAGCCGTAGAAGGTAGCGCCGACGTAACGCACAATATTACTGGAAACCTAACGATGAGAGGACAGACCAAGCAGATCACGATTCCTGCTAATGTCTCTATCGCAGATGGTAAAATCACAGCAGTTGCACCTGAATTCACCATCGACCGTACGCAATGGGGCGTAGAATATGGAAACGAAGGGATAGCTGGTTTGGCGAAGGATAAAGTCATCAGCAACGATTTGACTTTGAAGATCATGTTGAACGCAAGTGCTTCTG
Organism: Bacteroidota bacterium; assembly: GCA_038746215.1. GTDB lineage: Bacteria > Bacteroidota > Bacteroidia > Chitinophagales > Saprospiraceae > JAAUTG01. Next base: position 7,344 of record JBCDKV010000074.1, read on the forward strand.
AATCTTAGACGTTTTTTTAGCACGTATACTAACTTGACTGAATACTAAGTCCTAATTAGCGGATGCTAATTTGTGGCGGAATGGTAGGTAAAATTCAATGTTTGCCTACCATTTTTTTTGCCTTGTATGAAGATTAGAGACAAGACATAAATAAATTTATGGCGTTATTTTTGCCTTGTTCCTTAGCTAGGCGGCTAAGCGTTTATTAGGGCTTTATAACTGATAATCATCGCTTTACAAACCTCGTTGCACGAAAAACGAACACTGTATCTAGATATGCATTTCATGCTTCACTTTGTTAGAACCACAAACTACTGATGCTGCGTTTGTAAAAATTCCCAACAAGCTCTAAATTCGCACTCACGCTAGCGATTGGTAACTAGGCGAGTAAGACGTTTTGAGCAACACTAGGAACAAGCTCTAGCTCACGACAATTCTAACGATCTATAATCATTATTAACATGCAAATACTAGAACCTGCGATTTCAGCAAAAATTCAAGGATGGCTTAATGGCAACTACGATAAAGCTACCAAAGCTGCCATTCAGCAAATGTTAGATCAGGAAGCCTACCTTGAGCTCACCAATGCTTTCTACAAGGACTTAGAGTTTGGTACGGGCGGCATGCGTGGTATTATGGGCGTTGGCTCGAATCGAATTAACAAATATACGCTGGGAACAGCCACGCAAGGCTTCAGCAACTATTTGCTTAAAACTTATCCCAATCAAAAAATAAAAGTGGCACTGACTCACGACAGCCGCAACAACGCCAACGAATTTGCGCAGGTGGTAGCAGATGTTTTTTCAGCGAATGGCATTCAGGTTTACTATTTCGATGGGATGCGCCCCACTCCCGAATTGTCCTTTGCGATTCGACTACTAGATTGCCAAGGTGGAGTGATGCTCACAGCGTCTCATAATCCAAAAGAGTACAGTGGCTACAAAGCTTACGGAGCAGATGGTGGGCAATTGGTCGCGCCCCACGATAAAGCAGTCTTGGAAGAGGTGCGAAAAGTAGATAATATTGAAGACATCAAATTTGATGGCGCAGCGGATCGTATCGAAAAGATTGGTGCGACTATAGACGAGCAGTATTTGGACGAATTGGTTAAGCTTTCGATCTCGCAGGCAGCAATTGCGCGTCAGAAAGATTTGAAGATCGTCTTTTCACCGATTCACGGTACGGGAGCGGTGAGCGTACCTGCCGTTTTGAAAAAATTTGGCTTCGATAATGTGATATTGGTAGAGGAACAAATGGTGGCAGATGGTAATTTCCCCACGGTCGTCTATCCCAATCCAGAAGAGGAGGAAGCGATGAGTATGGCTTTGGCAAAGGCAAAGGCAGTGGATGCTGATTTGGTGATGGCAACCGATCCCGACGCTGATCGCGTAGGTATAGCGGTTAAGAATGAGCAAGGGGAATTTACCCTACTCAACGGCAATCAAGCCGCCTGTTTACTGATTCATTATGTTTTGACGGCTTGGGAAAAAGCTGGAAAATTGACGGGTAGTGAGTACATCGTGAAAACTATTGTGACTTCCTATTTAATTGATAAGATTGCGGCTGCTAAAGGCGTAGAATGCTTCAACACGCTGACAGGCTTTAAATATATTGGCGCATTGATGACGCAATTTGAGGGACAACGTACCTTCATTGCGGGCGGTGAAGAAAGCTACGGCTACTTGGTCGGAGAACACGCTAGAGATAAAGATGCGGTCATCTCCTGCGCGATGATGGCAGAAATGACGGCTTACTACAAAGATCAAGGTAGTAGTTTATTCGACGCCTTATTAGATTTGTACGTAGCATTTGGTTACTACAAAGAAAAATTGGTCGCCTTGAAAAAGGAAGGCAAAAGTGGGGCGGAAGAAATACAGGCGATGCTAAAAGCTTTACGCGAAAATCCGCCGACTACTTTGGGTGGTGCAAAAGTCACGATGATTAAAGATTATCAAAGTAGTGTCTCTAAAGATTTGCTGAGAGGAACAGAAACCACAATAGATTTGCCTACTTCCAATGTTCTTCAATTTTTCACAGCAGATGGCAGCATCATCTCCGCTCGTCCTTCTGGCACAGAACCTAAAATTAAATTTTATTGTAGTGTGAATGCAGAATTGTCTAATAGAGCTGCATTTGACGAAACAGAACAGGCACTAGAACGTAAACTAGAAGCAATTTTGAAAGATCTTGGTGTATTGTGATGGATTCAGCTCAACACAAAAGCTAGCAAATCTAGGATCGGTGAGCACGAACGATTGCCGAGCCGATCAACAATACTGTGGATTTACAGATCGGAGCGTTCTTTACAACTTCAAAAGGGAAGCATTAAAATAGCATATGAATTTTATTTGTAACTATTTAATAAAGAAATGTTTACCTTTATCTCACTTTTTCCATTATGCTACGGCAAAACGCAAAACCGCGTTTACAGAAGGGCAATAAAAACTTTTGAAAGGCATTACATGATTCTAAGATCAATACAGCATATTGCTTGTCTAGGTCAGCCCTATGTGAAAAATAGAGCAGATTTATTTAGGCTCAAAGTACACAACATTTTGAGTCTGCTGGCAGTGATGACATACGCTAGCAGTATACTGGTTTACCTCTATTTTGGCATAGATTCCGTTGCGCTCTTTGCTACTGCTAGTGCTGGGGTCATTGTGTTCATCGCTGTGCTGATTTTTCATCAATATGGCAAGTTTCAGATTGCAGGAATACTGAGTAATCTATGTATTTTTACCTTGATCAGTCTGCTGTATTTGACGATGGATGAAGCGGTGCATATTGAGATACAGTTTCTCATTTTTAGTCTCTTTCCTTTGTTTTTGACCTATCAAAATCGCAGTTTAGCCTTCGGTTTTTTTGGCTTTTTCATCGCAGCTTTCGTTTGTACGATATTCATAGACTTCCAAATTGATGCGGGCAATTTGTCGGTAGAGGTCAAAATATTGAATATTTTCATCTACGTGGTCTTATCGCTATTCCTGACGGTCATTGTCATTTTTGCCTATCAATATGATAAGCTTCGATTGTCTGAAATAGAAGAACGCGAAGCAGCACTAGAAAAATCGTCTCGCTTGCGATCTGCTTTCCTATCAAATATTTCCCACGAGATCAGAACGCCCATGAACAGCATACTGGGCTTCGCACAAATTCTGAAAAAAGGCAAGCTTACCAATAAGGAGCAGGAAGAATATTTAGATATTATCTATAAAAATAGCGATCAGCTTTTGAATATCGTCAATGACATTTTGGAAATCTCAAAAATTGAGACGGAAGAAATAAAAATCAATGCCGATACCTTGAACGTTCCTGAAATGCTGTCCGATTTGGAAAATTTATTCTCCGAGCAAGCCAATGAAAAAGGCTTGCGCCTGCATATGGTATCCTCCACAAAGAAAGCACTACTCATCAAAACCGATTCACAAAAAGTAAGGCAAGTACTGACCAATTTGCTCAACAATGCCATCAAGTTTACCTTCGAGGGAGAAGTCGCTTTTGGCTACCAACTGCGTAAAGATGAAATTGAATTTTTTGTGAAAGACACAGGTATTGGGATAGATGCAAAGCAGCATTCCAAGATATTCGACCGATTTCAGCAAATTGAGCATACGAAGGAACAAATCATTACTGGCACTGGATTGGGGCTTTCCATCTCAAAGTCTTTTGCTGAATTATTGGGTGGCAATTTGTCCCTAAGTTCAGCAGTGGATAAAGGTGCTACTTTCCATTTCTCCATTCCGCTCATCCTACAAACGTCCAAGGTAGCAACTCCTAGCAAGACCGTCATACCTTCCATGAAGATCAAAAAGAACTGTAATATACTGATTGCAGAGGACGTCGTTTTCAATCAGCGATTGATCGAAAAATTGTTAGAAAAGCAACCCGCCAGCTATAAGATTGTCGATAATGGTCAATTGGCAGTGGATTATGTAGCCCAAAATCCCGAAGTAGATCTGGTCTTGATGGACGTGAAAATGCCCATTTTGAGTGGAAAAGATGCGATGTCTATGATCAAAAAAGATCACCCCCAATTACCTGTCATTGCTTTTACTGCTTTTTCTATGAACGAAGAAAAAACGGCACTTTTGGAAGAAGGCTTCGATGGTTTCATCTCGAAGCCTGTGCAAATAGAAGAACTGGTGAAGACGATTAATTTTTTCATTTAAGGAATTCGTTACAAGTTCCCTTCAGATGTATCCTCAGTATGGGATAAAAAAGTGCATTTTGCTTCCTTGATATTTCTAAATACAAGCTGTTAGGCGTACTTTCAAATTTGGCGGCATCGAGCCTGCCAAATTTGATCAAGGTTTTTTAAGGACAAAGAAGCGATTCTCGCTTCTTTGTCCTTAAAAAACCTTGATTCGCTGAGGAGGTGTCGACCTCCTCCTCAGCGAAAACTTACCCTAAAGTTTAGCGGTAAATGATGTGAACAAAACCTATCTTTTTTCAAA
>JBCDKV010000075.1:0-11784 GCA_038746215.1 Bacteroidota bacterium
ATTTACCGATTGTCTTACTTTCTTTAAGTGCTAAAGGAGATTTCTGACCAAAAAGTGCAAGAAGATGAAAGAGATATTCACTACTTACTGTTTCGCTCATACACAGGTCTAGGTCGTTAGAATGCTGAATTAACTGATCTAGCAATGCTACTTTTATACCCTTTCTGTATTCGATAAGGATAGAACTATCTAGGAATATTCTATTGCTCATAAACAGAATATTTGCCTATGGCAAATAGAGGTTTGGGCGCATCCCCTTTCAACATCTGTGCTTCTTCATAAGCCTCAATTTCTAAGTTTTCAGTTGTAGGTTCGACAAAATCTCTATTAGATATATTTTTCGAATCTGATGTAACATTTATTTTGCTTAGTCCAATCTCTTTTAAAAACTGAAGAACCCTACGTAGATCATCTTGATTGTCGAAGTTGAGTATTAGTTGTGCATTCATTTTCCTTTGTTTACCTCTGACTATCAAAACAGTTGCAGGCTATTTTAGTTGAAATCCTGCCCTGCTCGCCCACCACATCCAACTCAACCAGAGACATTATTGCTGGCTTACAAACAAGTGTATCCCCTCATTCACCACTTCCTGCCCTTCCCACTGCACAAAATGTCCTGCCTCCTCTACAAAATGAAGCTGTGCATTTTTAAGTTGTGCGACTCCGCTTTCAGCTACTTTTTCTACGGTGAGTTCAGGGTGTAGATATTTATTCGGAATGAGGGCATCATTTTTACCGAAAAAGACCAAGGTAGGCAATTCGATCTCCGACAAACGCTCAAAAACGGGAGCATCTAGCATACCTACGACGCACTTTGGAATCATCTCACAATAGCGTTCGTACTCTTCGGTTTCGCGCATCTGCAAGCGATCTTCGATCATAAAGTAAGCATCTTCGGGCATGTCGTAGAAATTGAGTTGGAAGTTTTTTTCGATCTGTGCAACGGGTGTTGCTTTGATAATGCTTGGTGTGACAAAGGTTTTGAAAAAGACCTGATCTTTTTCGGTGAATTGCTCGAAACCTGCTGGGGCGACTAGCACTAATTTTTCCAATAAATCACTGCTCTTCAAAGCCGTATGCACAGCAATTTGTCCGCCCATGGAATGTCCCACCAAAGTGACGTTTTTCAATTCGAGTTGCTGGATGAAATCAATCAGCACATCAGAGAAAAAATCCATGCTTTGTGTTCCCATGGCATCCGCAGATTTTCCATAACCTGGCAAATCTAAGGCAAGGCAGCGGTAGTCCTTTTTGAGCACGTCGATGTTCTTTTGCCATGCCCTTAAATAGCTACCCAAACCATGAACAAATAAGAGCGTTTTTTCTCCTTCGCCTGCTGATACATAGGCAATTTCTAGGCTATCTTTAACCACAACGGTTTTTACTTTATAAGGATACGCCCAATCTTTCATGGATGTTGTGTTTTGTGCTGTGGATGAAGCATGCATGCCCCATAGTAGGATGATGGAAAATAAGTATTTCATGTAGAAAAAAATTTTGAATTAGGGATATAGTAACGGACAAACAATAACTTCCCGATTTGTGACGGCATCTTTTGCCCTGCTACTGCGTTAAAAAGCCTCGCAAGCCAAAAGGATTCCTACGTTTTTTGCCTTGTATCAGAACAAAATCTGCTCAGTCAAAATGTGGAACTTATTGTTTGTCCGTTACATACGAAGTTTTTAGTGATGCCTGAGAAAAATTTTAGTAAAGCACTTGAGATCGCGCAACAAGTATGCTCAAAGAAATTTGTGTTTCCGTCCGAAGAGAATTACTGTGCATACTTGTTGCGCGAATTCTTTGCATTGACTCAGGCTATTTTCAATTAAAGTGTTAATAAAACTGAGACTTCGTACAGCCTTAATTTTGAACTAAAAATAGCACACTAAATGGATTCTAGCAAATGATTACTATTTGTCCATAGCAACAAAATCAAATATTAAAATATTGATAATCAGCTATTTAATTCAACACAACAAAGAATTAAACAATTAAGTCAACCCTTTCTTTTGTTTAGTTTTGAAAACATATGAAATCACAATATTTAGTTTTGTGCGCTTCGATATAGAAAAATTAAAGCAACAAATTTATGACATCACTGAAAGATAAAGTCGCCATCATTACTGGTGGTGCGCAAGGAATTGGCAAAGCAACCGTAAGCTATTTTTTGAAGGAAGGAGCAAAAGTAGCCGTATGGGACATTGATGAACAGAAAGCCGCAAGTAGTCTGGAACAATGGAAAAAAGCAGGCTATGAGGTTCGCTTTTACGCTGTAAACACAGCAGATATGGCAGCCGTAGATACAGCAGCGAAGGCAGTAGCATCCGATTTTGGAGCAATTCATATCCTTATCAACAATGCAGGCATTACAAGAGATGCAACGCTGAAAAAAATTACGATGGAGCAATGGAAACAGGTAATAGATGTGAACCTGACAGGTGTTTTCAATTGTACGAAAATGGTCGCACCCTACATGATAGAAGCGGCTTGGGGAAGGATTGTCAATGCTTCTTCTGTCGTGGGTTTGCAAGGTAATTTTGGGCAGACCAATTACGCAGCTACGAAAGCAGGCGTGATCGGTATGACGAAGGTTTGGGCAAGAGAATTGGGACGAAAAGGCATCACCGTGAATGCTGTTGCGCCAGGCTTCATCAACACCGAAATGATGCGTACCATCCCCGAAAAAGTACTAGATGGTTTCCGAGCAAAAACACCTTTGAACCGATTAGGAACAGTGGAAGAGATCGCCGCTACGTATGCTTTTTTATGCTCTGAGCAGGCGGGATATATTACAGGTACAACAATTAGTGTAGATGGTGGCGTTTCTATATGAAAACGAACCAACTTTATGCGGAGTAAATTGCAAAAATTCACCACTTTCGCGAATAGTTTGCTACCTCACGAAACACAGTATCTACTGACGCATCAAGCTTTGGCAGATGAAGAGCGGATTGCCATTTTAAAGCGCATTGACTTCAATTGTCAACACATTGAGCAGTTTACGCCCTACGATGAAACGATAGACAAGCGCAAATATTCGCACCTGAAAAATTGGATAGAACAGCGCCTGCGAGCCATAGATGTAGATGTGCAATACGAATGGATCAGTGCATTGGATCATAAAATTATGACGGATAGCATTTTGCCCGAAGATGAACAGCAACTACTCAAATTCATCAAAAACTATCAACACCCCATTTTCTTTTTTACCCACTTCTATGAACTCCTTCAAAACTACCGCCAATTTCTACTCGTCCGAATGCGCTACGACGATCACGAAAGCACCAATCGCTTTTTAAAAACCTATCAAGCGCAATATTTACATGCCAAGTCGATTTACGAAAAACTGCACCTTGCTACATTAGATATTGTGGAGCAATACAAAGCAGCAACGGCAGAAAGTCGGCAGTGGGAGCGTTGGCTGACCGACATATTTTACGACGAAGAACTCGATGGATTGAATCGCTACCAAGCTTTAATTCGCCTCAATTTCATCGCTTTCAATTACAGGAAATTTGATACGCTACTGGAAAAGTTCATCTATCTCGATCAGCAATTCAGCGCAGGACAGTATTACTCCAAACGCTTACTGCTCAACTACTACGGCAATCGGCTTTTACTACATTCTAAGTCGAGAGAATTGGAACGAGCCACCTATTACGGCTACTTATCCATACGGGCGCAAAATCACGATTACCTGTATTACCTCACCAATCTTTGTGCCGTATTGCTGCGTCAAAATAAGCATCAGGAGGCATTAAAAATCATGCAACAAGGTGCGAAGGCGGCTAAGAAAACCAAGAATTTTCACGCTAAGATTGGTTATATTGCTTTCTACACAGAGTGCCAGATTGCCTGTGGCAACTATAAACAAGCAGAGCGATATGCTTCGACTTACCTCAATGTATACAATAAGGAAATCAAAACCTATCGTTGGCATCTGTTCTTTTCTGCTTATCTAAAATCTATTTTGCAGCAGTACAAATACAAAGTACTGATAACGATTATTCAACACCATCGACTTTTGGAGAAAGACAAAGCGTATCAAAAAAAGGCAACCTATTTGCCTACCATTCCTTGGTTTCACGCCGTGGCAAGCTATCAAGAAGGCATCTTGAATAAATGCGAACTAGAGGACATCCTAAAGCAATTTGAGCAGGTGGAAGATTACAACCAATATTTATTGAAAGACTTACTTTCGCTGGTTCGCAAACACATCTAGTTAAATACTCATAGTCCTTCCAATACTTCTTGCAAAACGCGTTTGTCTGCTGCTGCCTGAATCACAACGGGTGGTGCCACGCGCGCTTCGCAATCGACGATACCACAACGCTCGCAGGTGATGTGTACCGTTCTTGTTTTCAGTTCAGGATCGGATAAAAAATTAAAAAGGCTTTTGACGTGGGTATTGATTAAAATTCCCAGGGTGACGCTAACGCCTCTTTTATCATTGGAACGACTTGCCTTTGCCAGACTAATGCAGAGGTATGCTTTATCGGATTGCCAGTATTTGGAGATTTGTGCATCCGCAACCACTGCTCTTTTGGGGGGGTGCGCAAGATCGTGAATCGCCGTGACCGATACCCAGCGGTGGCAATAATGTTCTTCTAATTGATTGTTGTAAGGACTCTGTAGTTGGGAAAGGTGAAGGCTTTTGGTCATCGTAAAAACGGTAGCATCTTGACCAGCGGTCAGCCGAATAAAGAAGAGATCTTGAATCCCAAAGTGTTGCGCGAGTAGATTGCTAATACGTTGCATCAGGGTTTCTTGTGTCACATCGTATTTTTCGATCAAATTCAAGAATAGTTCAGGATGCCAAGTATTTTCACGCATGATTTTTTTCAAATCTTTTACGAGGTTTTTTTCATCCATCAGCAAGGCAGCGGCAAAGTAGGAAGCCCGAAAATTATTTAGGATTTTTTCAAAAGAATCCACTTCGAAGAGTGTCGTAGAGTAAGGGCGTTCTTGAAATTCGAGGTATTGGAAACCAAGTTCTTTCGCCAATAAAAAATTTTCCTGCGCCGCATTCAAACCCTTTTGTAGGTAGAGTATTTTGTTTTTTGAACTAAAATAAGAGCGAATTTTACCCAAAACAGTGTTGGAAGCGATTTGCTCCCGATCAACTGCGATACCGTACAATTCTTGTAATTGGTCTTCCAAAAAAGCGGTGGTGTAGGGAAGCGTTCCTTTAATCGAAAACTCCTTCTTAAACGTTTTAGAAGCCGCTTCGATACTTGGAAAATAGTTGCTGTGCATATCTTGATAAGAACGCAAAGCCTCCAGATAAAATTCGCTCTCTCCAATTTGGTAATTTCTCGCAATTCTAAATATGGTCGAAATGAAGGCATTGACTTTATCGGGCGTTTGGGTGAACAACTCAATGAGCTTTTCCAGATTGATCCCAAATTCTTGTAAGGGAAACAGTTTGAAGAACTTTGAATAGAGCAAATCTACAATCGGCTGCAATTTCTTGGACGCATTAGTCGCCACCATATAATTGTAGTCCACTTCCAAAGCATTCGCCAAAATGCTAATCTTATCTGGTTTGGGATAGCGTTTGCCTTTTTCTATGTCATTCAGATAGGAAGTGGAAAGCCCCGTTTGCTTAGACAATTCTTGATAAGACAATCCTTTTTGCATCCTCAGATGTCTGGTTTTGAATCCCAGTATCAAGCGGATTATTTTTTCTTCTTTCAACATCTTTTCGATTAATTATTTTTTGGAAACCGTAAAATAAGGCTTTCTGAGAAACCACTTCATACTGGCAGCAATAAAATATATAGAAATGTATATGTGTTTTTACCCAAATTTAATATCCATAACTAATGATTTTATGCGTATTAATTTTGGGGAAAGCGATTTCTTAGTGGACATTGTCATGCAAAAGTAAGCTTTTCCTATCGATTTTTCAGAATAATTAATTATTAGCGGAATTTCCGCTAAAAGAAAAATATCCATATATTGCAGCAGATTTGATAGAAAAGTGTGAAGCATTAAAATTAGCAAGCTATGGATATATTGACGAAAACTAATTTTGAAACCATTCAAGACCTTACTATTGAGGGAACATTTAAAGCGGACTATGCGGAGGTTTTAACGCCCGAAGCCCAGCAATTTTTAGTGGAACTGCATACTCGTTTTAATGATCGAAGAAAATTGCTGTTGGCTGCACGAGCAGATCGGCAAGCAAGCATTGATCGGGGTGAATTGCCCGATTTTTTGGTTGAAACGGCACACATCAGAGCCAGCGAATGGCAAGTAGCACCACTACCTACTGATTTGTTGGATCGCCGAGTAGAAATAACGGGACCAGTTGATCGGAAAATGGTCATCAATGCGCTCAATTCTGGTGCCAAAGTATTTATGGCAGATTTTGAAGATAGTAACACCCCAAATTGGGACAATAACATTCAAGGACAAATCAATTTAAAAGATGCAATTAATCAAACGATTGAATATACTAACCCAAAAAATGGCAAATATTATTCGCTTCATGAAAGAACCGCGACCCTTATGGTCCGACCAAGAGGATGGCATTTAGAAGAAAAACACATCACCTACCAAGGTGTAGCCATGAGCGGTAGCTTAGTAGATTTCGGTTTGTACTGTTTTCACAACGCCAAAAATCTCATTGCAAAAGGCAGTGGTCCTTACTTCTATTTACCTAAACTGGAAAGTCATCTCGAAGCACGACTGTGGAATGATGCTTTCGTCTTCGCACAAGAATATTTAGGCATTCCACAAAAAACAATCAAAGCCACCGTACTCATCGAAACGATATTGGCAAGCTTTGAACTGCACGAAATACTCTACGAGCTACGCGATCATTCCGCAGGGCTGAACTGTGGCAGATGGGACTACATTTTCTCGTACATCAAAAAATTCCGCAATTTAGAGGGCTTCATTCTACCCGATCGGGCAAAAGTTGGTATGACGACGCCTTTTATGCGTGCCTATTCGCAATTGGTCATCCAGACTTGCCACAAAAGAGGCGTACATGCTATGGGCGGCATGGCAGCTCAGATTCCAATCAAAAACGATCCCGAAGCCAATGAAAAAGCTTTGCAGAAAGTCCGCAACGACAAATTGCTGGAAGTTCAGAATGGACACGATGGCACCTGGGTAGCACATCCTGCTTTGGTAGCCGTCGCGATGGAGGTATTCGATGAATACATGCCCAATAATCATCAGATTGAGCGTAAAAGAACCGATGTCGAAGTCAGTGCAGCGGACTTGATCGCACCGCCCAAAGGAACGATCACAGAGGTAGGCTTACGGCTAAATATCAACGTAGGGATTTTGTATATCGAGAGTTGGTTGAGGGGTGCTGGTGCGGCAGCAATTTATCATTTGATGGAAGACGCCGCCACCGCAGAAATCTCCAGAACACAAGTCTGGCAGTGGATTCACAACGAAACCTATTTAGAGGATGGTCGCCCAATCACCTATGAATTATACCGAGCATTTTTGGCAGGTGAATTGAGCAAAATCGAAGCTTATGTGGGCAAAGAACGATACGCGAATGGAAAATTTGAAGCTGCAATTGATTTATTCGATCAATTGGTGAAGCATGAGACCTTCATTGACTTCTTAACCTTACCTGCTTATGAGATGATTGAGTAAGGGAATTTGTAAGCGCTGAAAGAAACCTCTTCCCAGACACTTTGGCGAGCGCAGGAAGAGGGTGTCATAATAATTTATAACAAATACAAAATTACAAAAAATGGAACAGAACATCAGAATCAACAAGCTAAAAGAAGATTGGCTCACTAATTCAAGATGGGATGGCATCAAAAGAACTTATACCGCAGAGGAGGTCATCAAATTAAGAGGTTCGGTGGATATTGAGTACTCCATTGCGCGTCAAGGTGCACAAAAATTTTGGCACAAACTCAAGACACAGCCTTTCATTAGTGGCTTGGGTGCGCTGACGGGTAATCAGGCAATTCAAGAAGTGTCCGCTGGTTTGGAAGCCATTTATCTTTCGGGCTGGCAAGTGGCAGCAGACGCCAATCTAGCAGGCGAAATGTACCCAGACCAATCGCTTTATCCTGCCAATTCTGTTCCAATGGTCGTAAAGCGCATCAACAATGCACTACTGCGACGAGATCAAATTCAGTCGGTGAGTGGCACGGGAGATATTGACTGGATGGTACCGATTATTGCCGATGCCGAAGCGGGATTTGGTGGTAATTTGAATGCTTTTGAACTGATGAAATCCCTAATTCAGGCGGGTGCATCTGCGGCACATTTTGAAGATCAGTTGTCGTCTGCTAAGAAATGTGGACACCTCGGTGGTAAAGTACTCGTCCCAACTCAAGAAGCAATCAATAAGTTAATTGCAGCTCGTCTAGCAGCCGATGTGATGAATGTGCCAACCGTATTAATTGCGCGTACCGATGCCGAAGCTGCCAATTTACTGACTTCCGACATTGACCCACGCGACCAAGAATTTATCTATGGCGAACGCAGTAGCGAAGGCTTCTTCAAAGTCAAAAATGGCTTGGAGCAAGGCATCAGCCGAGGACTGTCCTACGCCCCCTATGCGGATTTGATTTGGTTAGAAACCTCCCATCCTGATTTGGGTCAAGCAAAGGCATTTGCACAGGCGATCCATCAGGAGTTTCCGAACAAGATGTTGGCTTACAATTGCTCGCCTTCTTTCAATTGGGCGGCACATATGGACGAAAATCAAATGGCGAGCTTCCGTGAAAATTTGGCGGAATTGGGGTATAAGTTTCAGTTCATCACACTAGCGGGCTTCCATGCCCTCAATACTTCTATGTTTGAGCTTTCTCTAGCGTACAAGCATCGTGGGATGGCAGGCTATTCCGAACTGCAAGAACGCGAATTTGCTTTACAATCGGCTGGCTTCAAAGCAATTAAGCACCAAACTTTTGTTGGAACACAGTACTTTGATATGATACAAAATACCGTGCAGAAAGGGGCTTCTACCGTTGCCATGGCAGGTAGTACGGAGCAGGCGCAGTTTTAAAGCTCGTTTGGAGGGCTACAATTCTAATGCTGTAAAATTTGAGCCTTGATGACGGGCATTTCCAAAATCTATCAACCCTCCACAAGTCCAAAACCCTCAATTCCAAAGCCTCGTAGAGGCGAACTATCGGTAGAAACGTCCAATTTCTCCTTGTCTAAGCGCCGTAGGTGCGAGCTGTAACATCGTCATAGTACGTACCTACGGCACTTGACAACATTTTCAGCATTTTTTTACCCAGAGTACATGCCTAGCGGAATTTTTGGATGCGTAAAAATTTGTGAGGGGGTTGATAGATTTACAAAATGCCTATCATCTCCGATGCTAGAAATGACAAGCCTTCTGGAAATGCCCGTCATTGGGAAACTCAAAATACAGTTTACAACCTTAGAGCATGTTTGGAGTACTATCTTCCTGTAAACCAATATTTTCCGAACCTGACTTTGAAAATAATTGCTGCTAACCCATCCGCAAAGCGGTTCTCTCGCTTAAATATTCACTGAATATTTACCTAAAGGATCGCTCGTTCATCTTGATAAAGTCGTGATTATTTTCTTCACCAGAACCGCAAACTCTTGATTTATACTTCAATCCTACTCCAAACAGGCTCTTAGAAGAGACGCCGAATAAACAGTTCAACAAATCAACAGAAAAGAAAATACACTTTTTTATTCCAAATGAGACATAGCAACCTCTCCCACTCCAATAACACCACAATAACTATTCACTTTCAAAAACACTTCAATTATGCAGCACTTTGGCATAAAAAATCCGCACGTAGATTTGGTGGACTTAGGTTTAGCCAATACGACCACCTACTGGAACTTAGCTCCCAGCGAGCTCATCCAAAAAACGATCCAAACCAAGGAAGGACAGCTCACCGACACGGGAGCATTGGTCATCAAGACGGGAAAGTTTACGGGTCGATCACCGAAAGATCGCTTCATCGTCAAAGATGACTTCACTGCCAAACAAGTAGATTGGGGCGACATCAATCAAGCGATTGCGCCTGAAAATTTTGATGTTTTGGAAAAAGAGGTGATCCAATTTTTAGATCAACTGCCTACCGTTTATGTGCAAGATGCTTATGCCTGTACAGATGCGGAACACCGTTTGAACATTAGAGTCTATGCCGAAAAACCATGGCAAGCTTTGTTTGTCAACAATATGTTTTTGAATCCCGAATCATCTGAACTAAAAGAAATATCCCCCGATTGGCAAATTTTTGTTGCTTCGAGTTATGAAGCCACGCCAGCAGTACACGGCACTAGACAAGCGAATTTCACAATCGTCAATTTCACCAAACGCAAAGTCATCATTGGTGGTAGTGCTTACACGGGCGAGATCAAAAAAAGTATTTTTGCCGTACTGAATTTCTTATTGCCTTTAGAGCGTAAAATTCTTCCGATGCACTGCTCTGCCAATGTCGGTCAGGATGGTGATACAGCACTGTTTTTTGGACTTTCGGGAACAGGAAAAACGACACTCTCTACCGATGAAAATCGCCAGTTGATCGGCGATGACGAACACGCTTGGTCAGCAGAAGGTGTCTTCAATTTTGAGGGCGGCTGCTACGCCAAAACCATCAATTTATCGGCAGCAGATGAACCACAAATTTATAATGCCATTAAATTTGGCGCAATGTTAGAAAATGTAGGTTTTCAAGACGAACGCCAAACGATTGTCGATTACGAAGATGCTAGCATCACGCAAAATACTAGGGTCAGTTACCCCATTGGACACATAGACAATATCGTATCGCAGCCGAGAAGTGCCACGCCCAAGCATATCTTTTTCCTCACTTGTGATGCTTTTGGTGTACTGCCGCCCATTGCTAGACTCAATAAAGAGCAAGCCATGTATCACTTTCTTTCGGGCTATACCGCCAAAGTAGCGGGAACAGAAGCTGGTATAGACGAACCAGAAGCCACTTTTTCGGCTTGTTTTGGACTGCCCTTTTTGCCTTTACACCCCACTGCTTACATGAATTTGCTCGGTAGAAAATTGGAGGCAGATCCCAGTATTAATGTTTGGCTGGTGAATACGGGTTGGACAGGCGGTGCTTACGGGACGGGGAAGCGAATGAAGCTGTCCTATACCCGTGCGATGATTCAAGCGGCTTTGAACGGTGAGCTGGACAATACGATCTTCAAGCAGGAAACATTTTTTGATCTTTCTATTCCGACGGTCTGCCCCAATGTGCCTAGCGAACTCTTAGACCCAAGCAAAACTTGGGCAGATGCGGCAGCTTACCAACAGCAAGCAGCACATCTAAAAACTTTGTTTCAGCAGAACTTTGCTCCCTTTGAGTCGCATACCAATATTGCAGTGCTTCGGACACGGAAGAAGAAGAAAGCGGCATAGTTCAGCTTGCTTTAGCTTTAGTGCTGAAGAAAAACAGGACTTCGTATACTTCATTTGGAATTTGGATTGTACGAAGTTTTAAGCAAAATTCAAAACAAGTTCTAGTAAAGCTCCTGAGATCGCGCAACAAGTATGCCCAATTATCTTGCATTGACTCAGGCTGTTTTTAAGTAAAATGTTAAGACAAACGAGACTTCGTACAGCTCCAATTTGGAATAAAAAGTGCATTTTGCTCCCTTGACATTTCTAAATACAAGCTATAAGGTGTACTTTCAAATTTGGCGGCATCGAGCCTGCCAAATTTGATCAAGGTTTTTTAAGGACAAAGAAGCGATTCTCGCTCCTTTGTCCTTAAAAAAACCTTGATTCGCTGAGGAGGTGTCGACCTCCTCCTCAGCGAAAACTTACCCTCAAATTCAGCGGTAAAT
>JBCDKV010000076.1:0-11782 GCA_038746215.1 Bacteroidota bacterium
GTTCCTTAAGATCGCGCAACAAGTATGCCTAAAGGTTTTTTATGGACGGAAACACAAAATTTTCCTATTTTTTCTGGAAAAAATAGGAAAATTTTGTGTTTCCGTCCGAAGGAACTTACTGAGCATACCTGTTGCTAAATTTTCTTGCATTGGCTCAGGCTATTTTCCAGTAAAATGCCAACAAAACTTAGAGCATGTTTGGAGCAGGATTGAACTAGAAATCAGCAGTTTGCGGTTCTGACAAGGTGAAAAATTAACTGCATATCTGGATAAGGAGTTTATTTTTCATGCATTCAGGTTCGTAAAATGTTGGTTTATAGGAAAATAGTGCTCTAAACATGTTCTTAGACTTCGTACAGGTTTAATATTTAACACACAGTCACACAGCAACACGTAGACGTTATAATCTGATTTTCAGTAAATTGTCTTAGTGGTTTGTTTTACGCCAATACCCAGTAGTGTATCTACTAATCAAACACCACCAAAACATACATTATGAAAGAGCGAATTTATAAAGCAGCAAAAGAAAAGATAAAAAAACAGTTTATGGGGTCAAATAAATCAGATCGTTCAAAACACGCAGATACGGTTGTCCGCAATCACGTTGTTTTTTCTATGGGAGCTAGTTTCATCCCTATTTTTGCACTGGATTTCATCGCCGTAGGCGCGACTCAATTGGATATGATTCGACAACTGTGCAAAGTCTACGACGTGGACTTTCAGGAAACCCAAGGTAAAGCCATTGTCAGTTCCTTAACGGGGCCGATGTTAGCGCGCGCTGGGGCAAAAGGACTCATCAAGATGGTGCCTGTGCTGGGGCAAGTAGCTTCTATTCCGCTTTCTATTTCGGCAGGCGCGTCTACTTATGCGCTGGGCGAAGTTTTTAAGCGGCATTTTGAAGACGGTGGGACGATTCTTGACTTTGATGTAGAAAGACTCAAAAAAGTCTATCAAGAAAAATTTGAGAAAGGCAAAGAAGTTGCAAAAGACTTGAAAAAGGAAGAAAAAGAGACAGGCTTTCAAACGAATGATGCACCAGAGCAACCCATCGCTAAAGCAACTAAAGGAATTGCAGATCGGCTCAAAGAATTAGCGAGCCTACGAGATAGTGGTATATTGACGGAGGAAGAGTTTCAGAAAATGAAGCAAAAATTGATTGATAGTATGTAATCGTTGGGCTTTGACTATTGGTACTCTGTGGCGTTCCTCTGTACAGCGATGTATTACAGATTTGCAAAAGTAACAAATTTTTTGCCCCTGTCGCTTTTTGAACTTGCGCACGTGTTTTAGAGCTGTGTGTTTCCGTCCAATGGATTTTTGAGATACTCCAAGGGATTCTTAAGGGTGAAAAACAGCAAAAATCAATGATTTTTGCTGTTTTTCACCCTTAAAATCCCTCTAGCAAAAAGTTTTTCACCTTAGAAAAAAACTTTTTGCGGTTTTTGGATACGGAATCTTCATTTCTTAGACTTTGTACTTTTTTGAATGGGCGTATCTGTTGCGCGATTTTCTTGCATTGGCTTATTCCACATTCCAATGAGGACAGCTATAAAAACAAGGCTTCTCAACCTAACTCCCACGCACAAAAGAAATACCTTCCCTGCTGATTCGCTTTTTCCTTGGACTACCCGTAAAGTTGATTGAGCCGATGCCTTCGTGAGACGCTTCGTAAGTTTCTCTCACATCAATTTTAGTTTTTGCCCAACCTTCTACCTTTGTTCTGGCGTGTTGTGCGGTCAGATTAGCACCATTAATCTTGCCCATGCCATAGAGTTCTAAAGTAGCGTATTCTGCTGAACCAAAAACGTCAACCTGAATCAGTCCATCCATCCGCACTAGCAATTTTTCAACGGCTACGGACAAGTCTCCTTTTATCATGCCTTCTCCCACAATTTTCAGGCGATCTCCTTCCAAAACAGATTCTGAGGCTAACCAGATTTTACCGATCACTTCCAGTTCTTCCAAATTGGTGTAGGCGAGCTGAATAGTAAATTTCTCGTCTCGAATATCAAAATCTCCGTCGTTTTCGTGATGAAAGATATGCAGCAAACCGTCTGCTTCCTCTATCTCTAAGTTATCCCAAAGGTCTTTTTGCCTAGCTTCGATTCGCAATTCATTTTTATCGCTTGGGTATAAATGTACATCTGCGTGTCCTTCGACAATGACTTTGGAAAAATCTGCTATTTCGTAGGTTCTAATTCTATCTGATTGCTGTGCTTGAGTCAGAAAAGGTAGGGCAAGGGCTATACAAACAAGGGTGAAAATAGATCTCATCATAATAGGATTGTTTATTTGCTGGTAGGACGGACAGGTGTGTTCAAAAGTTACAGCCTAGTTTAAATTCTTTGTTTCCGCCCGAAGAGACTTACTGAGCATACTTGTTGCTCAATTATTTTGTATTGACTTAGGCTATTTCTAAGTAAAATCTTAACGAAACTGAGACCTCGTACAGCCCTAATTGATAATCAGTATTCTGCCTTTGACTACTCGAATCCTTACGCCTGCTAACTATCCTTCAAAATACGGAGCAAACGATCCGAAATATCTCCTTTACCCGCAGTTTGATAGTCTTCGTAGGCACAAGGAATCAAGCGATTCTCGGTCTGCTCATCGGGCAATTGTAACCACCAACGTCCACTTTTTAGGCTCTTCCAGAAAGTAATCGTCAGATCATAAGCCTTGATGTGGACCAAGTATTCTGCCATGTCTTCCTTCGACATCGGATAGTCGTTTTTGCGGTGGTGTACGCCATCCACGAAGTACCAAATTAGTTGAGCAATCGCCTGTGCAGTTCGCTGATCGTTGGCAGCTTGAAATCCATAAAATCCGATGGCATTCAATTTGTCCGATATGCCAGCATAGTAACTGAGTTGACAAGCTTCTTCCAGAAAAAAGCCGCTGGGCGTGGCGAATATCTGACCTGGTGCTTCTAGTGATTTTAAGGCAGCCGCATTGAAAGTAGCAAAATCGGCGTCTCGAATATCTGGCTCAGTGGTTGTCATATTGGCGCGGCAGGCGCCAAGACTGTGGTACACCCAGCTTTTTTTGTGCAGCTTTTTCAAATCTTCTCGACTTGTCAAATGCTTTTGTCCACCCAAAATGATGCGTTTTCCACTTCTAAATCCACTATCCAATCGAATGCGATCGTCTACCGCCAGCCAATTATTTGTGTATTTTCTGGTCTGTCGGTGAGCTTGTTGCTGCGCTTTAATCCACTCCAAAGATTTACCAATCAAAATGACAATGATGCCACTACCAAGCAATTCTTTCAAGACTGGAATGATAAAAGAAACCTCTTTTTTGCGCACATTACCCAAATCAGCAATACTCGAATTTGGAAAATGATGACTCAGTTCGTACAATTCCTTACGCACCGCATTAGCTTCTTTCCCTTCGATGCCCAAGATGACGATTTTTACTCGATTGAGCCTAGGCATCGTCTTGTTGTGAAACAGTACCTTTTGTCCCAATTGATGTTTGCTAAAATCTTCTTTTGCAAAGCTGATTCCCTTTAGCCAGTTTTTTAACATGTTTGTTAGCGTTTTCCAGTGGATTCATTGGATGGGTTTAGAGCATGTTTGGAGCACTATTTTCCTGTAAACCAACATTTTATGAACCTGACTGCATGAAAAATAAACCCCGTATCCAGATATGCAGTTAATTTTTCACCTTGTCAGAACCACAAACTGCTGCTTTCTAGTTCAATCCTGCTCCAAACAAGCTCTAAATTGGTATGACTATTTTAAAGCAAGTCCCCTCGCCGGCTTCACTCTCGACACTTATATTGCCTTTGTGCAAACGAATAATCTGTTTCACATAGCTCAATCCAAGACCAAATCCTTTCACGTCCTGTTTGTCGTCCAAAGATACGCGATAAAATTTTTGAAATACCTTTTTTTGTTCGCTAGTCGCAATTCCAATACCATTATCGCAGACTTGCAATTCAACCCATTTACCTACTTTTTTGCATTTGATGTTGATGATGGGTGCTCGTTGATTGTATTTTATCGCATTGTCAATCAAAGCCTGCAGTGCATTTTTGAAGTGTAGGCGATCTACTTTTAGCTGAATCACTTGCGCTTCCTGTTCGATTACAATACGTCCATTCACTTTTTCCAATTTCAATCGAAAAGCGTCTGCTATTTCTGCTAAAAAAGCTTTTGCATCCACCGCCTCCAATTGCAAGCGATATTTTGGATGTTCCAAAGAAGCTAATTCAAGTACTTGCTTAATGTGGGTTTGTAATTTTTCGTTCTCCTTTTGAATGAGTTGCGCATAAGTAGCGGCTTGCTCAGGTTGCTGTTGGATGAGTTTACTTGCCAGCTTTATCGAAAAAACGGGAGTATTCAATTCGTGGGTAAGATTGTTAATGAAATCATTTTTGATTCGATCTAATTTTTTGAATTGTTGCAATTGTCGTATTAGAAAAAATACCCCAAGTAGAAGTGCAATAAAAAAGAAGATAAGCGCAATGAGGATGTAATTGAGTTGTCCCAGTAAATAGTTGAACAGGTGATTGATGTGTAGGTGTAAGTAGCACTCACAACTACTAATCGACTGGATTTCGTTGCCGAGATAGATTCGAAAAATATCAAAGCGGAAAGACGAGCGCTCGAAATTATCGCTCTTTAACCGAATATTAGTCGAGCCTGCATCCGTGATGGCAAACTGAAAATCCACTTGCTCCATTTGCCCCTCTAAGCGGTATCGGATGAGTTGTTCCAAGGCAGCTAAAATACTATCCCGACGATCAGCCTGCTGAAAATCAGGCACACCCGTTAGCCAATCGCCCAGTTGAAATTCTAGTGTCGTATCATCGAACAGATCGTTCCGCACTTGGCGCATGGTGCTGTTCACCTCCTGTTCAAACTGCCTCATTTCTAAGCGCACCCCAATCCAAAGTAAACGCATCTGTAGTACCACTAGTCCTACCAGTCCAACGACAATCAATCCAATCCATAACAACTGCTTCATCCGTGGTGCTGCTCTACTACAAAGGAAAAAGTTCCTTCGGGTAGAAATAATGTTGTTTTTGATGATCTTTTCCAAGAATCATTAAAAACAACATCATTTCTGTGAAAAGTTATCCAGTAATAGCAAGTTACTGGACAACAGCTAAGCTCGACTTTCCATAGTGAGAATTGCTGGCTAATCGCTAATAGCCAAGGGTGTACGAAGTTTTTGCTGATGCCTGAGAAAAATTTTTAGTAAAGCTCTTGAGATCGCGCAACAAGTATGCTCTATTATCTTGCATTGACTCAGACTATTTCTGAGTAAAATGTTAACGAAACTGAGACTTCGTACAGCCCTAATAGCCAACAGCCAATAGCTAATTGCCGTCTTAACCCTATCTCACACCACTTCCGACACTGCGCCGTAGGCGATAAAATAAGGATTCAACAAATTTTCTTTATTGTACTGCAAAGGTGCTTTGGTGTCCTGTGCAATGACTTTGCCACCTGCTTCCTCCAATACGATTTGTGCTGCCCCAGTATCCCATTCCATCGTAGGCGCGAGGCGTGGATAAACGTGTGCGCCACCTTGTGCCAAAATCAAAAACTTTAAGGAACTGCCTTTGGGTACACGGGTCGGTTCGTTCAAACCATCCACAAAGGCTTGCGTCGCTTCGTTCAGGTGAGAACGCGAACAAACCACGCCCAAACCATGATCTTTCAAGCTAAAATGATTGGCACTCAATTTGGTACTTTTACCATCTTTTTCCAAATAAGCACCTTCGCCCTTTACCGCCCAATATAAGTCATCGCTCACGGGGGTGTACACGACACCTAGGACAATACTATTATTGTGAATCAGCGCAATATTGACGGTAAATTCTCCATTGCGTTTGATGAATTCCTTCGTTCCATCTAGTGGATCCACCAGCCATGCATACTCAAAGTCCTTGCGTTCGGCGTAGGGAATGGCTTTGTTTTCTTCTGAAATGATGGGATATTTGACGCTCAGTGCTTCCAAACCATCACAGATGACTTGATTGGCATCTCTGTCTGCGCGTGTCAATGGGGAATTGTCTGATTTTTGCTCTACGCCAAAGTCAGCTGTATTGTAAATGTCTAGTATGACCGCACCAGCGTCCTTCGCAATAGTGCAAACTGCTTTTGCTAGTTGTGTTAAGTCCATTTTTTGTGTTGATCTTTATCGAAATGATAGTTTATTTTATCGCTTAAATTTCGCCGCAAAGGTATAAATTTGCGACAACCTCAATCTGCTTGATACCATAAAATTATCTGATTCTAAAGTTCTAGGGACATCATATTTAAGGGTGTATGAAGTTTTTGGTGATGCCTGAGAAAAATTTTAGTAAAGCGCTTGAGATCGCGCAACAGGTATGCTCAAAGGGTTTTTATGGACGGAAACACAAATTTCAACTTATTTTTTGGAGAAAAATAAGTTGAAATTTGTGTTTCCGTCCGAAGAGACTTACTGAGCATACTTGTTGCGCGAATTCTTTGCATTGACTTAGGCTGTTTTTAAGTAAAATGTTAACAAAACTGAGACTTCGTACAGCCATATTTAATAATTACAAGTGAGTCTGATCTTATCAAATAAGTATTTTCAAACTGATGAACCAACTTTACAATAACACTGTTTTCATTTCAAATAATAATGAACTCATGCAAGTCATATTAGATATTAAACATACAAAAGATTTTGAACTACTTCTTCCGCTCTTGAAGCGTCTAGATATTTCAGTAGCACACACAAATGTACCTGAAAAATCATCTACGCAAAAAACCTTGTCTCAATTTATCGGTGTGCTTCCTCAAACTAAATCGGAAGACTTCGATGCTTACCTTCGTCAAACTAGATCAGAATGGGATCGAAATATCTTTTAGATAGCAATATTGCCGTCTATCTTATGAATGGCACGCTTAAAGGCGATGAACATCCAGATTTGGTATCTGCTGTTCTAAGATGTGCCGGGTATTTCGGTTATTAGTAGAATGGAACTACTGGGCTGGACGCTGCCGACAGAGGAAGAAGCAGATCAAATACGAGATTTCATAAGCCACGCCATTGAATACAACCTAACAGAAGATATTATTCTACGAACTATTGAAATACGAAAGTCAAAGCGTATCAAGTTACCTGATGCCATTATTGCTGCGACAGCATTATCGAACAACCTCATTCTACTAACTCGCAATACCTCTGATTTCAAAGGGATACCTGATCTAGTTTGTGTCAATCCCGTTCCGTAATGATTCAATCCCGAACCAATCGCTCTATTGCATTAGGGAATTTGTAAAATATAACCTACCCATTTTACTCGTTCTTTTTCCTTTATTCTGCGTTAGAAAGCCTCGCCGTAGCTACTGCTATGCCTACGTTTTTTGCCTTGACTAAAGAAAAAATTACTTCGCAAAAATTGGGTAGTTTGTTTTCTACAAATTCCCTTAAACTGTATTTGACCATCTTTATCCTTCACCAATTTCATTTTTACCCATTCACCAAGATAAAAGCGGAGCTGATTTTTGATCAGTTCGGCAGGTACAGCAATAGAGTACGAGGCTTTGTTTTTGCTATCACGAATGCTAATAGTATTTTGATCGAGGCTAGCCGAAGTAAGTGTACCTTCAATGCTTTGTTCTTCGCTTGAAACACTTGCTTCCTTTGGATCATACGCCGCAATCTGAGTGAGTATTTCTTGCATTTGAAAGCGTTCTAGTTCTTCTGGATTTCCCAATAAACCCAATTCTAAGATGTGTTTGGCGGCTTCGTAGTGCTTCAATTCAAAACCAATCTGTCCCGCACTTTGGATTACTAAATATTTGAAAGTATAATCTTTTGGCTCACTCAACATCTGAAAAGCGGCTTCTTTTTCCAACAACCAAGCTCGGTTTCGATAGTCTTCAAAGACGCTCGTATCGCCTTTTGCTTTGTAGATATTGGCTAGGTCATAAAATTCCATAGCCGTACGATGAAGAACAGTGGCAATATTCATAACTGAACGATTTTTGCTTTTGGTGTAAGTGGTTTAAGCTGCCATCTTTTCTGCTTGCTCTTTAGGACGGCAATCCGCTAAAGCTTTGGGTGATTCCAAATAGCTCACCCTAAATGCGTCACTGCGAATACCTGCTGCTATCAAATGACGCTCAATCGGAACATCTGTATTGTTCTGATGAATCCAAACTTCTTCTGCTAGTAATTGTAAATGAAACACCATGTGGTTGAAATAGCGTTTTTCCCGCCAACCCAGTTCAATCAACACAAATTCTGTTTGTTCTGCATTGACCACAAGGTGATATTGCGAGTCCTCTAGGTATTGATTATCGACTGCTAGGTATTCGGATAGAAAGTCGGTAATTATTTCAGCAGGTAGTGTTTTCTGTGTGTTTTTTACCATGAATCAGAATTAGGCTGCTATATTTTTATAATCGATATCATAGTCCGCCAATAATGTCCATATTTCCTGCACAAAAAGCCCTTTGCGATGCTCGTACTGACTTTTCATAGATTCATCGTCTTCGTATAAATGGATCATTTCATTCACAGACTTGACTTGCTCCAATAAGTCAACAATTCTTGCCGATTGCTCATCTTTTACTTCATAAGATTGCATAGACCTGTATTTTATTGAAGAACAGTAGCACTATTCATAACTGAATGATTTTGCTTTTGGTGTAGCTCGTTTAAGCTGCTTTATTTTGATGAACGACTTTCAACTGGTAAGCACCCAACAACTCATTCAACAACTTCATTTTTTCTGCTCTGATGTAGAGATACTGCTTCGTATCTAATACATCTGCTTGGTGCTGATGATGCAAATCAATTACCTTATTCACCTGTACGATTTGATCGATCAAGTCGCTGACCACCAAAATGTGTTCTTCTGGTTGAATGATGTATTCGCTTTCTTGTTTCATATCATATTTACTTTAAAGATTATTTCTACATAGCCTCTCTTGAAAGTTTTTTTGGCTCTGTTTGGTCTAGATTTTGAAAATTGTTGATCCCAGTATATCAGTGGCCCTTTTGTGAGTATATGTTTACTATGGTCTTCAGGATAGATAGGAACAGCATAGCCATCCACCCCATATCGGTCTAGTGCAGTTTTAAAACGAAACTCTTTGTCAATTAATTCCTTTTTCGCTTCATATACCTCGAAATCCACTAGTGTGACTAGATCAATGTCCCTTGGATTTTCTTTTTTTGTAGTGAAACTTCCACCTATCCATTGAATAAATTCTTCTGCTATTTTAGTTTTGAAATCTTCTGTATATTCTTTGTAGCCTCCAAATAAAATAGCTCTAGTATTACTATTTGGGAATGCAGTTACAAATTCAGATTCTAGTTTATTCAAATCGAAAATATGTCTTTGAGGCGGCTGTATAAAACCTCTTCTATCAAAATCCATAAAGTATATTGTGTTTCAGTAAAAGTAGTAGTTTATTCCAAAAAAAATCGACCGCTTAGCGGAAAAGAAAAAAGTCGCTGTACTTCTAGAAAAGGTAAAATTGCAAAGAATCAACAATCAGTATTGGGTCACTCTAAAACTTATATCTTTACCATAGTTTGTCATGTAGTAATTGCCTCGATATGCGCTAAGCAAAATTTTAAGAAAAAAAATACTCAGTCCTGTACCTAATACCGCTCCTATTGATCTTGAGATTATAGTAGGTGACAGGATACTATTCCCACCACGCAGTACACGAAGGGTATCATCGTCATCTTTCAATCACGCAGTACCGTCTACAGGCAAACCCTCATAGCTTTCATGCCAGCAGTCCGCACACCACTCCCACACATTCCCACTCATATCGTAGATACCCAATTCATTAGCTTTAGGTCGAGTACCTACTTTTTGTGTACTTCCTTTTGCATTTTTACCATACCAAGCCACTTCATCTAGATTGTTACTACCCGCATACCTAAAACCTTCACTTTCCCAGCCACCCCTAGCCGCATATTCCCATTGGGCTTCGGAAGGTAAATGATAGTTCTTTCCTGTTTTTTGACTCAACCAATGACAATACTCATTTGCTCCGTACCAAGAGACATTAATTATTGGATGTCTTTCATAGCCTCTTCTCGCCTTCCATCTACCCGCTAATTGTACGCCACATTTATGCTCTACTATCATTATCTGTCCTTGATTTTCTCCTGTTTTTACTTTTTCACTGCCGTAGTCATTTAAAAAAGCGCAATATTCTTCATTCGTTACGGGATATTTACCGATATGAAAATTGCTAATACTTACTTTGGTAAGCGGCTTAGAACGATCCATATCTACATGCTCTCCATCACGCCCTGCTTTATACCCCATCCAAAACTGCCCACCTTTCACAAAGACCATTTCGGGTTCAAAGGGCAAGCGTTTTGTTGATGTTTGAAGGTTTGGAGCAGCAATAATTTCTTTGGGAGGTGACGGAATGATAGTTTTTTTCGCGGTATTTTTTTTACTGTATCTTTCCTCAACTGTACCGCTTGATGTATAGCTTTCACGATCTTTTTGAGTAGTAAACTCAAGCTAGGGGCATCACTCAGCGGTTCGTTGGGGTTCGGAATTTGCAATTGATGAATATCGGGAATGACTTCCCAGTAGCAATGATCAACGATGATCGGGATAATAGTCGCTTTGCCTTCGGCTTGTTGCTGCAAAGCTTTGGGATATTCTTCTTCCATGATGTAGTCGGAAGCCATGAAGTCGGCACTAATCAGGAAAAGAATGATCTGCGAAGCGGCGAGGTTTTTCTTGATTTCGACATCCCACTGCTGTCCCGCGATAATTGAGCCGTCGTACCAGATTTTATTGACCACTTTGGATTTTTCCAGTACCCGCAATTGCCGATACAATGCCTTTTGGTATTGCTCGTTGGCTCTTGCATAAGCCATGAAAATGTTGATTTGAGCTGTTTTACGCACGGATTTGATTTAGTTTTAGAATCTTGATTAGTCGTGTAAGGAGTTTTTAGTAATACTCGAAATAGGACTTGGCAAATTTTCTGAGATCGCGCAACAAGTATGCCCAAAGGTTTTTTGTGGACGGAAACACCAAATGAATATAATTATTTTACGATTTTTCCGATCCAGTGGGTTTAAATTCCAACCTTAGGAGAAAGCCATGCAGCACTAAATATAATCAACCACTACACTACCGAAAATAATGCTCACTCCCTTTCTCTGGCTGTGGCTCAGACCAATAATCAAACTGTGGCGTATTCAATGCTAAACGATAAGTATCCGTTAAGTGGTTGAGGATGCCTGGGCGCAATTTGTGGATAATTTGGATGTCGTACAGCTCTTCCACACTGGCTTGGTAACGAATATTGCCCACCTTTGCACCAGTCGGTAGATGAATGACTTCCACGCCGCAGTAGACGGCTTTCTGGGCAATGGGTAAATCCCGAAAAGTAGACGAATTTTGCCGCAATCTAGACATACCGACGAAGAGATAATCACCCCATTTTGCCATGCCCCGCACGAATCCATCTAATTTCGTCACCACATCGTACTTACCCGTGTCCACATCTATTTTGACGACTTCTCCCGTGGCGGAAAGCAAGCAGTACAAATGTCCATCCATCCAGCGAGGCGAGTGTGGCATGGGTAAATTCGCAGCGACGACTGCTCCCGTTGGGACATCCATGATTAGTCCATTGGTTTCGACATTGGCACGCCAACCTTTGGGCGTCGTCGTTTGTCCAAATAGGCTGACATATTTGGGTGCGCCGTCTACCATGCACATCCCATTGAGGTGACAAAAATCTACGGGTTCAAATTGCTTGATAAAGGGCGGAAACCATTTGGGCGTGAAGCTGTA
>JBCDKV010000077.1:0-11594 GCA_038746215.1 Bacteroidota bacterium
CATTATTTTCCTGTAAACCAATATCTTATGAACTTGGCTTTGAAAATAATAGCTCATTTATCTCGATAAAATCCCAATTATTTTCTTCCCCAAAACCATAAGCTACTGATTTACAGTTCAATCCTGCTCCAAACAAGCTCTTAGCTTGATAGCAGGGCTACGGCTCATTTTTTAAGTACTTTTACAGCTTAAAAGATTAAGTCCAAATCGTTAAGTTATTGTTTTATCGTTACTTAGTCGTAATTTTGGATTTAATTTGTTCCTTATCTTAAAGCAAAAGATGAATAATAAAAATAAGCGCTTTCAAATCTGGTTGCCCACCCTCTTTGCGATCTTATTTGTGATGGGCGTGTTCGTCGGCACAGAACTAGACAACAATGCTCCTTTCGTGAGTGTAGCATCTCCCAATGAAAATCAGTACAAAATTGGTTTGGGCAATGGAAAAGTGGAGGAAATCCTACGTTATGTAGAAGCGCGCTACGTAGACGATGTGGAGGAAAAAGAGTTGATGGAAGACGCCATCAATCGAGTGATTCAAGAGCTAGATCCACATTCTAATTATATCCCATCCGAGCAACTAATGGCAATCAATGAACAGTTGGAAGGCAATTTCGATGGCATTGGCGTAGAGTTTATGAATTTGGAGGATACCATCGTGATTATTAGCCCTTTGGCGGGCGGACCGTCGGAAGCCGTTGGTATCATGGCGGGCGATAAAATCATCAGTGTTGAAGATACCATCGTAGCGGGTATTGGTAAAGATACCGAGGAAGTGATAGAATACCTTCGGGGTGAGAAAGGAACAAAAGTGCGCGTGGGAATTTTAAGAGGACAAGAAAAGAAACTGCGTGAATTTACGATCACTAGAGATGAAATTCCAATTAATAGCGTGGATGTGGCTTATATGATAGATGAAAAAACGGGCTACATTAAGATCAATCGCTTTAGCGCGAAGACCTACGAAGAATTCATGGTTGGTATGGAAGGTCTCATCGAAAAAGAAGGCATGAAAGACCTCATCATCGACGTGCGACACAATCCAGGCGGTTATTTGCAAGAAGCAACAAATATTCTTTGCCAATTTTTTGCGGAACGCGGAAAATTACTCGTTTACACAGAAGGGCGCACCGTAAAACGGACGGATTACAAAACGACGGGTCGCACCTTCTTCGATGTCGAAAACATTGCGGTACTGATTGATGAAGGTTCTGCCTCTGCCAGCGAAATCGTAGCGGGTGCTATTCAGGATTTGGATAGAGGCGTGTTGGTCGGCAGGCGTTCTTTTGGAAAAGGCTTGGTACAAGAGCAATACGACTTGCAAGATGGTTCTGCTTTGCGCTTGACGGTGGCACGTTACTACACGCCTTCGGGACGTTCCATTCAGCGTTCTTACGAAGATATGGAAGGCTATGATTCAGATTTAATTGATCGCTATAATCGGGGTGAACTCACTAATGCGGATAGTTCCATTGTCGCAGATAGCCTCAAATTTTATACTCGCCGAGGTCGCGTAGTCTACGGTGGAGGAGGCATTAGTCCTGATATTTTCGTACCGATTGATACCTTGCTACTTTCGGAAGATTACGCACAACTCAGTCAACACCTGCCCATTTTCACTTATCGCTACATCGACGACCATAGAGCAGATTTGCAGCAAAAAAGTGTGCGTGAACTAGCCGTTTCTGACGAAACTTTTGCGGACTTTATTGCTTATGCTACCGAAGAAGGTATCAGCATGGATTCAGTCATTTCCTCCCAATTAGAAAAAGTCATCCGAATAAGTTTAAATGCTAGAATTGCTAAACAATTTCATGGTGAAACTGGATTCTACAAAGTTTGGAATGAACAAGATGAGATCGTTCAAGTCGCCCTCGATGCACTAAAACAACGCGATCCTTTGCGTTTGCAGGCACAGAATTGAAGCCTTTGATAAGTTGATGAACCCAACCGATATTCTCTTTTGCTTCAAGATAAGTAGATGGACTCAAATCATCGACACTTTTCATCAGATGGTGCGCAGCATTGTAAAGTATGTGCTTCAACAAGCACCCTCATTTGAAATTCATGACTTTTCCATCGAAGATTATAAGTTTCTTAAGCCATGGGCTACTAATTTTGTAATTAGCGGATACTATTCCTCTATCCTACCTAATTTGATTTTTGCCATTCATTCCCAAAGAAAATAAAGCATTCTGATTGGGGAGCAAGAAGGACAAAGCATAAAGACGACTTTGGGAGTGTCTTGTGAAGATGAGTACGTCAAACAAAACGGCGGATGATTGATCACTAATCGGAAGAGTTATTTTAATTGGCAATAAGTGACTGTCGTTGATTAGTGGTTCTTCGAAGATTTTGCTTAAGCGAAGCAATTGGAATATATCATAAATTATTTTATCACTTGTCTTGATGGAAGCGGCGCATTTTAATAGCTTTTTTAAATAGCCCGCTCATCTATGCTTACTCAACTTTGGAGATGTTAGATTCGTTGCTAGAAAAAAGTTGCTGGACAATTTTCTATTGTCCAGCAACAGGAAGCATTTCACAACAAACAATTGATCATGAAATTTTATGACAATCAATTATTTCACATTTACAATCGGGGCAACAATAGGCGACAAATCTTCTTCTCAGAAGAAAACTACCTTTTCTTTCTGTGGAAAATGAGAGCCTATCTGCTACCTTTTGGTGATCTGATTGCTTGGTCGCTCATGCCCAATCATTTCCATTGGCAGTTCTTCGTTCGGACTGTTTATTTAGATCGAGAACTTTTCTTTAAGCAAGTTGATGATATCGAATGGAAGCGACGAGTACAAAAGTATGGCTCGAAAGCGATTACTGTTCAAAGTAACGGTCAAATAATAACTTCCCGATTTATGACGGCATCTTTTGTCCTGCTACTGTGTTGAAAAGCCTCGCTAGCCAAGAGGATACCTACGTTTTTCGCCTTGTAGCAGAACAAAACCTGCTCGGTCAAAATGAGGAACTTATTTTTTGTCCGTTACAAAGAGACTGGACACGTAATAAAAATGCGAGCCGTTTCATTTCACTCAATGAAGCCATTGGTACACTCGAAGGTGGTTACGGTCGAGCGATTAATCGCGAGCACAAGGATGAAAAGTGGTCAGGTCGACTATTTGAGAATAACTGTCAAGCAAAGGATGGCTGGATAGATGAGTTTGTAACGCTAGAAAAGAAAGGAAAGAATGACTATCGGTTTACTAAAGAAGGTGATTATGCCTATCAATGTTTCTGCTACATTCATGAAAATGCAGTAGCGGCTGGTTTGGTTAGTAAGACCACTGATTATCCTTGGTCTTCTGTTAGAGATTATGCAGGATTGAGAGCAGGAACGCTCTGCAACTTAAAAATGGGACGCCAATTGAAAGACTTTGTGTAGTGTTGTTGTCCAGCAACTTCCCGTTGCTAGACAACTCCATCTCCTGATTACCATTGTACACCAAATATAAATCCGAAAGGGGCGCATATCGCCATTACAATCGAGAATCAATGCCTAAATTATTGCGTTGGTTGCTATACTGAACTTGAAGTGCCAACAATAAATCCGCATCACCATAAGATTTGGGTAGTCGAATGTTATGGTGATTGACGCCCAAACTCAGTTGCGCCCACGTTTACAATCTACAGCAGGTGTGCTCACTAGCCGAGTATCGATTACCATTGAAAGACTCGCCCTTATTGGTCTACAAAATCTCACCAATTCCTAGTCGTGTCCTAATTCAAAAAATAACGATACAAAGCCTTCCCCTCACTTACATAAAGCGTCTGCTCGAAAATAATAAACTGACCATCACCTGCGACGGGAAAGCTTGGGTGTAAGTTGCCTGCCGCATCGTAGAGGGCAATTCTTTTGCTGTCGGGAAAAGTGGTGGCTATGTATTTTTCGCCTTTGTAAGTAATGGGAAAAACTTGGGCGACGGGTGCTTCAAAATTGATTTGTAGGCGTGCTGCGAAGTCGGTTTGCTCGTAGGCGAAAATTGTCAACTGTTGTCCTGTTAAGTACCAATAATCTTTTCTTTCGTCGCCCCAAATATCTGCAAAACAGAAACGGGTCGGACGCATACTGCTCGCTTTCAAGCGAAAACTTTCGCCTGCTAAACTAATGATGTGAAAATGTCCCGTTTGGCTAGGTACAACGATTCTAGGATAGTCGCTGTCTGATTGAAATTCCATCTGCTGGGTAATCAAGGTAGGATCGGTATAGACAAAGCGTTTTTTGCCCAAGCGATCAAAGGCGTAAACGCTACTATCAGCAGCGATTAGGATGAAATCGCGACTGTCATTTTGGAAGTGTTGTAGGTTATGAATAGTGCTGCCTAGGCTATCTTTTGGATTCCAACCTGCTAGTGTATTGCCCGTTAGATCATAAGCATAGACCGCATTATTTTGTCCTGCGACCAGATAAGCGTACTCGCCAAGTCCTGTGAAATCAATTAGACAAATGCCTATATCCGTCATCGTTTGTAGCTCGAAAGGAAAGGCTGTTTGTGGATTCCCTGCCAAATCGTAGGCGTGTACTCGATAAGCAGTATTGAAGAGGATGTTGCCGTTGTTTAAGCGGTTAATGTCAGATAAAATTAAGCCTTCCAGTTCTTTTGTCCAACGCAGGTTTAAGGATTCATCGAAACAGTACAGTCGATGCGCCGCATCTTGTAAGAAGAGATAGTGCTGATCTTGCCACGATATGATTTGGGGAGCAGTCGCGGCTTCCTCGTATAAATCCACGGGCGCCGTTGTGCTGATTTGGCGATCTAGGTTTTGCGAAATCGCTGGACGGAGCTGTAAGTGCAGCTTTGCATCCGCTTGAAAACTCATCCATACATCTTGTGCCAGTAATTCATCGCTGAGCAAAGTTTGGACAGCAGGCAAGGCATCTGCATTTAAAATGTTAGGGAGAAAATTGATAAGTTGTTTGAGACGACCATAGGCGAAGCCATATTGCTTGCTAGGAAAGGCTTGGCGTTTTTGTAAGAATGGAATATCGTTTTTCAGGACTTGATCGGTACTGTATTTATTCACCCAATTTTGTAGTTCGGCGGCACTTTCAAAGAGGTATAAATAACGCTCATCGAAGGTAAAAAAATCCTGTTGGTTATTGGTGTAAAATTCGTAGAGCAGGTGTTGATTGGCGGTCCAATTTGCTTCGTTTTTGAGTTGTGCTAAGGCTTGCTGCCCCTTCTGATTCAGTTCTAGGATTAGTATTTTTTCATTGTTTTGACTGATCGCTAGTGCAAAGGTTTGACCAAAGTATTCTTGCTTGATGGATGGGTCAATTGCTTGGCTAAGACGGGTCTGAAAGTTGCTGTAGATAGCTGGAAGATTTGCCCAAAGATAAGCGGTGATATGGTCGGGTAGCACAGCTAGTATCTCGTCATCTGACTTAGGAGTTTTGAAAAGGATAGGTAAATCTCCCGCCAAATTCATCGTAATCGTTGTACTGCTATCGGATCGCTCTAAATATCCT
The DNA here is from genome assembly GCA_038746215.1 of Bacteroidota bacterium. Taxonomy (GTDB): domain Bacteria; phylum Bacteroidota; class Bacteroidia; order Chitinophagales; family Saprospiraceae; genus JAAUTG01. Next base: position 5,483 of record JBCDKV010000077.1, read on the forward strand.
GATGACCAAGTATTTGACGCTTCTAAGAATTGGAGTTGTGCCCGAAATTTTGGTGTACTAAATTTGCGCAAAAAATTAGGAAGACTACTCGCTCGAAAAGCAAGATATAGCTCGGTGGTATTGGAAAGTACTGGTGTTTTCGCTTGTCTGTTTTTGAGTTGTTGAATCGCGCTTTCTATTTGTATCGCGTGTGGTGCAAGCATGAGGATTCCTTGGTGTTGTGCAAAACTCATTTGGAGCGACTGACTTTCGTAGATTGTCACACCTTCAAAACGAGCAACCCGTACTTTTCCCTTGAATTTTTCATCGAATTGCTGCTCGAAATTAGCGGGCGATTTGGTTAGGAAAAGCGGACTCCAAGCATCGGGCGTATTGGTTTGTGGTACGCCTAGTATGAATTGATCGGATGGAAAATCCCAAGCTGCTAGTAGTGGGTGGGACTCATCCAACTCATAGACAAAAGCGGCATTGCTGGGAACAGCTTGCTGTATTGGCGTTTCATCGGGCGAGCAGGAGAACAACAGAAAACTACTTGCTAAGTAGCACACTAGATTCAAAATACTGCTAGGTAGAACAGATCGTTCTGTCTGGATTTTGGTCATGCTTGTTGATATTGCCAATTGAAATTAAGCGTGTACGAAGGTAATGCTCGAAGTAAACCTTTGTAAAGTGATTACACTACTCGACAAAACACAAATTGAAACACTAAGGACACTAAGGACACTTAGAAACACTAAGAAAAGCGGCTACTGTAGCTATGTAATCTGTTTCTCTTTTGTTCTGTAATCCAAAATGTCCAGTAGTCTATAAAGTGATCTCATTCTTCTTATTCTTAGTGCCTTAGTGGTTTTTCTGTCCCACTATAGTATGCACTCAATTCGCCGTAACAATCGGTTCAGTTCGAGTCGTATAATTATTCATATCACCCGTTCTCTGGAATTGGATACGCAACTTATACTGATTACCCATCGCGGAAACCATAGGAGCTAGCATGGTATCCATGAGATCGGCGGCTTGCTGTTTAGCTTTATCAAAAATATCACTATTGATGGCGTCGTCGCGGAAGGCTTCGGTCAGTGCTTCCATATCTCTATTGAGGTCTGCACTTTTCAATTCCCGCATCCAACCAATGTCCATTTTATCGACTCTGGGATAGACTTCCAACGAGAGGATTTCGGGTTGCGGCAGGGTGATGACAACTTCTTTGCGTTGGTTACTCACACTCACATCGAAGGCTTTCTGTAGATCGAAGCCGACTTTCAACTGACTCATAGCAGAAATTTCGATGTCCGTGGTAGATACCGCATAACCTAACACTTTGGTCTGTAGGCTACGACTGAGGGCTTTGGTGTCTTCTACTTCCATGGTCGCTAGTTCGGCAATGGCTCGCTCTACCCGTTCTTGTATCAATCCTTTGGAGCGAGAAAAATCTTCGATCGCTGCTTTCGATTGCAGTCGCTTTATCATCGGGCGCAAGCCCTCGGTAAGCGCAATGCCACAGGGCGTTTCGACCTTATTGCCTTTAGCGGCAATCGCACCACCTTGCGTTTCCAGCACTGCACTCAGGACAAGGTTAACCAAAAAGCAGGTATATTTGGAGGAGACTTCATTCATAAATTCTACAGCATCGGTCATTTCCGTGCCGTACCAAGTTTTGTAAGCCCTCGAAGTGGTATCCTTCAGCGTAATGAAGTCATTATAGTACATGCCCTTGATGTACTCGTGGTGCTTATCATACTCGCGTTGTATTTCTCTTTTATCCGCTTCTGCCAAGCCCATTCGATCGGCTACGTGTTGTAGAAGGGAGAGATTGAAATCATAGACCAATTGATTGAATTCACGCTGGTAGCGATTGGGATTGCTCAAAATAGCGAGTGCATTTTCTTCGTCTATCTGCCCCCTAAATTCCGAAGGTTGATAGGTGAGCTGATACTCCTTCGGGATGTTGGTGTAGTTGCGGTCGCCACCTTCGCCCCCAAAAAAACGGAGAAGTAGAAAAGCCGCTGCTCCTACGACCAATAAAATTAAAATCATTTTGGGGAGTCCTCCCATGAGTCCTTTTCCTTCTGCCATTTCTTTTAATTTTTTGACAAGTTTATGCGCTTGCTTGACGTTAGTAACGATCAAATAATAACTTCCCGATTTATGACGGCATCTTTCGTCCTGGTACTGCGTTAAAAAGCCTCGCCAGCCGAAAGGATGCCTACGTTTTACTCAGAAAAGGGAACCCTTACATCCCTTTTGCTGAGTAGTATCAGAACGAAATCTGCTCGGTCAAAATGAGGAACTTATTTTTTGTCCGTTACTTATCTTTTGAAAACCAAATAATCAACTTTATACTCGTTGAGTAATTCTATAAACTCTCTGAAATCCTTGTCGAGTTCCATAAATTCTTTCATTAATTTGTTGACGAATTTTCTCTAACGCTGCCATTCGTTCTTTCTCACTCAAAGACAGCCAATACAATAAGTTTCCTTCGTCTTCTCCTTTTTCACTATTCGTATTTGCTTTTTCATCGTTTGATGTATTTACCTGATTAGTAAAATTAGCTGATACCTCACTGATTAAGTCCGAAAAGTCTTTTGAAAACACAACAGAACAAATAGATCAACCTACCTCAAAAGCCCTTTTTCTTCTTTTCTTTTTTCACAGGCTGCTCCATATCCTTTGCCTGTGGGGTAGCTAATTCAAATTCCACTCTGCGATTCATGTAGCTCTCTTCGGCATCCACGACAATACCTTCCTCTTCGCCTTTCCAGTTTAATACCAAGCGGTCGCGTTCGATGTCGTGTGCTCGAACTAGATGCTGAATCACAGAACTTGCTCTATTGTAAGAAAGTTCATTGTTTTCCTGCTCGTTGCCCTGCTGATCGGTATAACCAATAACCATCAATCGGATGCTAGGATCTAGTTTGAGGACATTCGCCACGTAGTCGAGTTTCCGCAATTCGGTTTCTTTGAGTTCAAACTGATTGGTGCGGAAATGGATGTTGGGGAAAAAGGACTGCATCATCTTACGTTGCTCCAAGAACCGCTCGTCCAGTTCTTCTTCGGTCACGTATTTTGGTCGAATCGCAACGCCTTTTTCATCGTATTCGTAATTAGATGGCGAGTAACGTTCTTCGTCCAAATGATCGGGTACGCCATCTTGGTCACTGTCCAAAGTAACGCCTCTTGTATCTACGATGGCGTCGGCTGGTGTTTGGGGTTCTAAGTCTAGGTAGTCTGGTACACCATCCTCGTCGGTATCTTCTGGTCCCACTTCTTGGCGTTGCTGTACTATGCGTAGGTCGCTGATGATCGTTCCCAAAGGGTTCACCCAGTACAATGGTTCGGCTTTATCTTTTTTACCAATATTGTAGTTTAGACGGATGCTGGTGTAATTGGTCATGTCTCGGAATTTCTGATTACTAAAACCATCTACCAGATCTGCGTATCGACTGAAAAGCGTCGTGAATTTATGGTCTATCCCAACATTGAAGCTCGAATTGAGTCGAATCGAAAATCCTAGGCCTACGTCGAGTGCCGAAGAGCGAGCATCATTGATTTCGCGCATCGCACCACCATTATCGGGCGTGAATTGGGTATCGAACGTATTGAAGCCACCGCCCAAATAAATATAGATATTGGTACGTCGGTTGGGTTCATCCCATTTCAGGTTGTTTAAGCTCACGATACCGTGTGCGCTGAGTGCCTTCCAATTGGTATTAAATTGATCGTCGCCATTGAAACGTGCGCCCCTCAATTTACCGTATTGTCCTTCCAATCGGAAAGAAAACACATAATCCAATGCCCTTCGTAAGTGGAAACCCGCTCCAAATCCAGGATCAAAGGAAATATCTCCCGCACTAAAAAAGTGTCCCGTATGTACGCCCAACTCCCATTTGTGTTCAGGAGTGGCATCGTACTGTGTGGGTAACATTTCTAGTTGCGCTGCCAGCAGTATTGGCAGTCCGAGTAAGTAGCAAAATGTTAGGAGTCTTTTTTTGATCATGTTGAATGATTTAGTATTGGTTATTAAGAAGTCTCATTCTGAGTCAATGAAGGAAATCACACAATAAGTATATTCAATAAGTCGCTTCGGACGGAAACACAAATTTTCAGGCACCCTGATATGTTTATTTGAATTGTAAAAGTAGTTGACACCTCAGTTATCAAATTGCTAATTTTTATTTAGGCATGTACGAAGTTTTGAGCAACACTCGAAATAGGTCTTAGTAAAGCTTCTGAGATCGCGCAACAAGTATGCTTAAAAGGATTTTATGGACGGAAACACAAATTTCAACTTATTTTTTTGGAGAAAAATAAGTTGAAATTTGTGTTTCCGTCCGAAGAGAATTACTGGGCATACTTGTTGCGCGATTTTCTGATATTGACTCAAGCTGTTTCCAAGTGGAATATTAAGGAAAATAAGACTTCGCACATCCCCAATTTTTATTTCATAGAAATTAGCAATTTGGGTGTCCCCTTTGGACAGAAATGATGTTGTTTTTGATGATTTTTGGAAAAGATTATTAAAAACAACATCATTTCTGTCCGAAGGATCTTTTAAAAACGCTCCATTCGGGCCAACTACCAATAGCAAACAGCCAAAAGCTAACCACCACTTTGATTCACTTGGTAAATATAAAAATAAACGACAAACCATTTTATTCTGTGCTATGTTTTCGTTTCAAACGAACGTAAATCAGAACTTATGGCGACTAATCGCTTGGCACAAATTGCTGCCTTTTTGGAGGAATCTCCTAATGACCCTTTTTTAATCTTTGCGTTGGCGAAAGAACACGAAAAATTAGGCGACGAGGAAAAAGCCTTGCACTATTATACGGTCTTAGTGGAAAAGCATACCGATTATGTTGGTACTTACTATCATTTGGGAAAGTTGCACGAGCGAAGCGAAAATTTTGAGGCGGCTTTGGCGGTTTACCAAAAAGGCGTTAACGTGGCGAAACAAGCAGGCGACCAGCACGCTTTAAGTGAATTGATGGGTGCGAAGTGGGAATTGGAGGAGGATTAAAGATAGCTCAATCAAGCGCTTGCGCTCGTCGCAAAATCGCTCGATCAATTTTTTCTACCCAACGCCGATCGGTGTCTCTCGAGCAATTGATGCAAAGGTTGTTAAAGGCGTGTTCACTCCAAGTGTAGATGACTTCGTCGGTGGTGTAGCTACTGCCCGATAGCTGGCTTGCAAAAGCAGTGTCGTGGTCGGTACGCTGCCAGTAATTGGTACGATTTGTTTTTTCAAAAGCTATGGCTGCTTCCACTTTTTGTCCTTGATCGGGCAATCGCTGTAAATAGTGTTTGTTGTAGATGGTGTGAATAAACATCCAAAGGGAAGCTTTGAAACTGGGGAAGACGACGAAGGTAGCGGGTTCTGGATCGTTTTTCACTACACCTTCGCAAAACTGAAAATTTTCGCATATCCACTCTTTCTTATTCGCTCGAATACCAAAAAAATTCATGCTTTTGTTAGACAGATAAGAGGTCCCCCAGAAGCTTTCCCTAGCTGCTTTGCTGGCTAGCAAACGCCAGTCGATTAAGTATTTCCAGCCGTAATATTGGCAGTAAGATTCCACATCGTACAAGAAGGCATCTTGGATACTCATGAGCAAGTTTTCTGGTACTTCATCGTGTGCTAAGACCAAATGGTAGCGTTGGGTGGTTGGTAAGAATTGTACAATTTCAAAGTCCTCTTGCAGTTCTGCCAATTGCCGCAGGATAGTTTGTACACTGTCGCCGCGCACGGTTGCTTGTGCCCTTAGTGGGGTGTAAGTTCCTGCCAGTAAGAGCGTAATAATTGCTAGTAATATTTTTTGCTTTTTCATATAATACAGTTTGGTTATTGCTGATTTGGACTTAGGAGTGTGTAAAGTTTTTAGTGATGTCCAAAACACTAAGAACGCTTAGAACCATTAAGAGCATGTTTGGAGCATTATTTTCCTATAAACCAACATTTTACGAACCTGACTGCATAAAAAATTGACCCCGTATCTAGATATGCAGTTAATTTTTCACCTTGTCAGAACCGCAAACTGCTGATTTCTAGTTCAATCCTGCTCCAAACAAGCTCTTAAAGAGCTATCAAGGTTTTGAAATGAAATAGCGATCAGGC